>CAIRSC010000021.1 GCA_903881205.1 uncultured bacterium
CGCATCGAGCATCGATATTTCGTCGATGATGAGGACCTTTGCGCTAGTCATGCGCTCGACCGTCTTCTCGCGTGTCATGATCGTATCAAGATCCCATTCGGAGAGACTTCGGCGGATACCGATCCCGCTCCACGAGTGAATCGTCATGCCGTTGACGTGAGTGGCGGCGATGCCGGTCGATGCCGTCACCGATACCGCGATCCCGCGGTCTTTGAGCCATTTGATGTACTGGTTGATCGTATAGGTCTTGCCTGCTCCCGGCTCTCCGGTGAGGAAGACATTGGCGCCGGTCTTGAGAATCGTGAGTGCCTCCTCTTGTGTCATTGAGCTATCATAGCAAATGGCGGCCTGACAATATTCGTGAAGAACCTCCCGCAGTTGACGAAACGAGGATTAAGGATTTTTCAGCAGAAAAATCCGGGCTCTGAGCGAGTATTGTCGGGCCGCCAACTTTCAGTAGAAAATAAATGCGGTTTTGCGAAGCTGTGCGCGCACCACCTTATGATCGGGCACTTCGTGCGATACGAGATCCCAGAATTTCTTCGAGTGATCGAAGACACCGAGATGGCATATCTCGTGAACAACGATCGCTTCGCGCACCGCCTCGGGCAATACCATGATCTTGTAATTGAACGAGAGATTCCCCGTTTTCGAACAACTTCCCCAGCGCGTCTTTTGGGCACGAATTGAAATCTTTTTGTAGGTAAATCCGTAGCGTGCGGCATAGTGCGCGCAGCGCCTCTGCGCATACGCGAGCGCTTCGCGCTTGAGTCGCGCAATGTCGGAGCGCGGCACACGGATCACCGTGCGACCCTTCATCTTCTGCACCTTTGCGTCGATCCACTCAGAGTATTTGGCAATAAACCGGTCGATGGATTCGATCGACGACTGCCCGAAATACTTCGGCACTGTCACCACCACAGCACCATCGGCGAGCACACTGAGGCGCATCGAGCGTGCCCTGTCGCTGCGCTTTACGGTGTATTCCATCCTACTATTCTACGACAGTAGCGCTTCGTAGTCTCACCCGTTCTTTTGTGCCGCTACCGAGAGCGGGAATGTCACGATGAAGTGCGAGCCCACGCCTTTGATTGATTCGACAGAAATGGTGCCACCCATCCGCTCGATGAGCTGTTTGGTGATCCACAGGCCTAAGCCCGTACCCGATTCCTTGCGCACATCTGATCCTGCGGCGCGATAGAATTTGCCGAACAATTGTCCCCGTTCGGCTTCGGTCATACCGATACCGGTGTCGCTCACACGCAGTACAAATGCCTTCTCTTGCACGGAGGTGTGTACCGTGATGCCGCCCTGATTCGTGTACTTGATCGAGTTGCTCAGGAGATTGATCACGACCTGGCGGAAACGATTGGGATCGACGGTGATGGAAAGCCCCGCGGTGAGCTCGCGCGTGAGCGTGAGGCCTTTTTGTTTTGCCCGCATCTCCCAAATATCCGAAAGCTCGGAGAGTGCTGCGCTTGTGTCAACGTCGACCGGTTCCATCTTCATACGTCCCTGTTCGATGCGCGAGACGTCGAGCATGTCGCCGATGAGTGCGTCGAGCTGCTGCGCGGAAATATCGATTCGTTCGATCGAAAGTGCGCGTGTCGGCGTGTCGACAGTCGCATCTTTGAGCATCTCCGCGTATCCGCGGATCGCGGTCAGCGGCGCGCGCAGCTCGTGCGATGCCATTGCGATAAATTCATCTTTCAATGCATCTACATCGTGAAGCTTCCGATAGAGCACCGTGTAATCAATGATGCGGGCATGACGGAAGAAAAGCATGAGCAGGAAGAGCAGGATCACCACCAGCATCACCATCGCGCTTTGCATACTCGACGAAATCTGCTGATCGGCGGCGGAAAGCGTTTGGCGCGTGAGCACGATGCCGTCGAGCACGCCGGCGCGGGAAACGACGGCGCGCGCCGTATAGAAATACCGCGTACCGTTCTGAGAATTCTCGACAGTGAATGAGTGCTGTGTATCCGCGCGCGCTAGATTGAGAAGCAGATCTTGGCGAAATACCGTCGCACCCTCGTGCGCCGGCACACTCGAGAGCAGCACGGCCCATCCGCTCGCGTTCTCGCCGACAATATCGAAATCAACAATGGTTTCGTTGAGGGTCTGCATGCGCTGCATATACGAACGCAGAACGTCCGGCTGGTCCCAGAGCTCGGCGGCCAACGGAGAGAATGCATCCTGCAGCGCGCCGATGCGGACACTGGTCAGCTGATCCTGAGCATCACGCGCGATCGAGAGGAACTTCGACGACATGAACGCGAACGACGCCACGATAGATACCGCGACCGCGATCGTGAACCACAACTGCGGATAATCCCGGAACTGCCGGATGCCATTTCGCAATAACGCACGCACATCCATATGTTAGATCGCCGGCGTACGATTGCGCCAGAATCCTGCGGTGAGCAATCCGATCAGTACGAATACGAGAAGTAGTACGCCCGCCGCTACCAAGAAATTCTGACGAAGAATGTCGAGCGGTGACACGTTCGATGCTTCTTGAATGGTCAGCGGCGTATAATCGAGTGCTTCAGCTTGCTTCGTGAACGGTATCGCGGGGCTCTTCGCTAAGATCCTGCCCGCGTCGTCGACGGTCGCTACATACATTTCGTGCTGGCCGTTCTCGAGCGATTGATCGAGTGTATAGGTCCATGCTCCGTTGTTGTCGGTCTTCACCGTGACGACGATCGGCGTGGAAAAGACGAAGATCGTGACGAAGCTGTTCGGAAGCCCCACGCCGGAGAACCGGATCGTCTGAGGAGGTGCGGGAAGCGTGGTCGTGGCAGTTGCCGTGGTCGTCGCCACAACCGGCACAGCCACGCCACTTGCGACCGAGCTTGAGGCTACCGTGACGACCGCGGCTGCTGCTTGCGGCACGAGCGCAATATTGGTCACCTCGAAGAGCGCATTGGTCTGTGCGCCGGATGTCTTCGGTGATTCTACGGGGACCGAAACGGCCGAACGGCTGTGCGGATCGAGACCGAGGAGTACGCGTTCGCCGTCGGTGAGGTTGCCGCCGGCCGTATAGGCATTGTTCGGATCGGTGTGATAGATATGCACTTCGTCATAATCGGAGATGCCGTCATGGTCACTGTCGCGATACAGATCGAGCCCGTCGCGCTGCGCGAGCGCATTTTGATTCTCTTGAATATTCTGCGTCGCAGCCTGGATCTTCGCTGCGACTTCACGGTTGCCGAGCGGCGCCGGGACCGAGACGCCCGATTCCGCCTGCACGAGCTGCGCGATATCTTGCAACGACGACTTGAGCACCGGGTCGATCTGGTGCGGCTGTACGACACCCTGCAATACCGCTTGCGAGATCTGATTGGCGATCTGCTGGCCCTTTTCGTCGGCCTGCGTGCGGATCTCGCTGAGCTTCTGCTCACGCTTCGACGCATCGAAAGCGGCCGTGCTCGTGCCGGTATCTGAGGTCACGTGCGGAGTCTGCGCTTCGGCGCGATCCACCGACTGATTGACGCCGTCGGCCACGAACGCGCTGACCTGCTTCTCGACAGATTTCTTGGCGGTACTGATCGCGTGGATCGTGAGCCCGATCTGCTCGAGCTGTTTCAGCTCTTGCTGGGGAGGGGTGTCGTTGCGCATCTGCACCAGATCGGCATTCACCTTCTGTATATGTTCGGAGACCTGCACATCCGGAACCTTGATCTCCGGCGTGTCGCCCCGAGAAGGAGTCATGGTCGCCTGCATGCCGGGGAGCGAGACTGATGAGCGCGAATTTTCCGATGTAGAACCGATACTCTGCACCATTGTTTGTATGAAATTTCTGACCGATGTGCCGGTAGCACCGCCCGAATCTTGCGAGATATTCGGGAATGTCGGAACACCGGATGTTGTTGATGCGTCAGAGCGCGCCACCTGTATCTGCTCGATATGTGCGGCACGCTGCTCGTCCTGCTTCACGCTCTGCTCCGTCGAGGGTGCCCCGATCAGTACACGCGAGGCAGATGCATTGGGCACGACGATATTCGACGAAATGGCATTCTGGACTACTGCTTGTATCAGGGCAGCAACAGGATTCGAGGGAGTGTTGCTGCGGGCGGCATCTTTCGTCGAGACCGACGATGCTGTATCGCCCGACGCGCCGGAATCGCTCGAGCGACTATCGGACCCGCCCCGAGCTTCCCGATTTGATGAAGATGATGCGGTCTGTCGCAGATCCTGGATCAAATTCGAATAGTGCGACAGTGCGCCATCTCCACTATCCGCGACGGCATACGAAGCGAGTGAAACAACCGATACTACGGCGACGACAATGACGGCAATCGAGCGCAATACTTTATGCATGAATGCAGTTTACCACTTGGAAGATATGAGAAGATGGTGTTTTCCACTCCTTACGAACTATGCAAGAACAGGTCCCGTAGGGGGACCTGTTCTGCTTGTTGTAATTGATTCCTACTGTTGTGCAGGAGCCGTCGGAATGCCGTCCATGATATGTACGGCTGTCACGGTCGTTCCCGAAAGCGTACCTTGTGCGTCGATTTCATCGCCGACCTTAATGTCGCCCACTGCGATATCGACAGTCTTGGAGAGCTTGGCACTACCGGCATTCACTGTGTACGAGGTCCCGTCTTTGCCGGTGACCGTGATCGTCGATCCGTTGACCGCCGTCACCGTACCGCGTGCGCCCATACCGCGACCGCCCGGACCGCCATGACCCATCATGCCCATGCCACGACCCATAACACCATCGACAATCTTCGTCGCAATGATCGAGGTGCCCGACGTGGTGCCTTGCACCATCACCGTGTCGCCGACTGCAATATCAGTGAGTGTCGCGGCCGCCGGAGTCACCCCCGCACTGCCCTTCTCGACCGTTGCCGCCGATGCGTCAACCACGTAGGTGGTCACGGTATTATCTTTCGGATTCGTACTCGATACCGTGATCTTGGTCCCGGAGATCGCGGTGACTTTGCCGACCGCTGCCGGACGCATGCGACCCATGCCGCGCATATGCGCCGTGCCGGTCGCCGCAGCGGCCGGAGCCGTCTGTGCGCTCGTAATACCTGCGAATCCAAGACCGACCGATGCGATGACCGCCGCGACCGGAATACCTATCCGCTTGAGTGTTTCTTTGTTCATATATTCAATGTAACGCTACTAACCTCGTAATGACCCGTATTGGATGAAGATCGTCATCCCCATCGCTTGTAGTACAGCGCACAAATCAAAAATATTCCGTCGCTCATTCGAGACCACGGACGCAGCGTATGTGCAAATCTGGACCAACAAAAAGCGAGTGGATACACATTTTGCCGTCTTCGCAGCGCCGGCGGGCGCGAGATTGAGCGCTGGCACAGCAGTGCCAGATAGCGACGGCAAAATGCGTATCCCGAGCGTCGCTTATGAAAGCGAAATACTCTCGATTGCTACCGACTCACTCGGACGGTCGCCGAATCCGGTCGGGACGTTCTCGATCGCAGTCACCACATCCATTCCCGCGACTACCTTCCCGAATACAGTGTGCTTGGTATCGAGGAAACTATTGTCTGCCACATTGATGAAGAATTGGCTGCCGTTGGTATTCGGGCCCGCATTGGCCATCGCGATCGTACCCGGTTCGTTGCGATTGTGCGCATGGATCTCATCGGCAAATTTGTAGCCCGGGCCGCCGGTACCCCAGCGGTCGCTTAGCGTATCGTCTTTGGTAAAGGGGTCGCCGCCCTGGATCATGAAATCCTTGATCACGCGGTGGAATTTGACGTCGTCATAGAAGTCCTCGCCCGCGAGCTTCACGAAATTCGCGACGGTATTCGGCGCGTCGGCCTCAAATAATTCGATGGTAATGTCTCCTTTGGTCGTATGTAGTGTTGCTTGCATCGGAGGATTATAGCAGAAAAGAAAAAACGCCCGGGCACCTACGTGGTGTCCGGGCATAGTGTTTCGAGTCGGTCGAGACATTCTGCGCAGTACCAGACCGAAGTATCGAGCAGGTACAGCTCTTCGTCGGTGTACATAAAGTCGGGCATTGATTCGCGATACAGGTCCAAAATGGAAAGGTCCGTCAGTACCCGATCATGTAGTTGCCCCAGATGCGATTGGTTGGGAAACTTCTCGAGATACTCCAGAGCGAGCATAACGAACCCAGTATAGACAGCCACGTCGACTGGGCCGGCCCACTTCATATTCCCGCTTTCCAGCTTGAGCGCATGAATGAGCCAGACCCAGGCATTGTTTTTCCACCGACGACGCCTACCCCTGGTCGCTTTTCTGCGCAATCGCCTGACGATATGCGCCACGTACTGTTCACGAGTCTCCTGTGTGAAGCGCGGTACTGATTTCTTCATCGAACCCCCCCCCCCTCAATTGCTCCGACCACTCTACGCCGTATTTTGAGGCCTGCAACAATGGGGCAAAGAGTCCCAAAAAGAATACGGCCGCCCCCAGAGAGGGGCGGCCGCTAATTATTCGCAAAGATCAGTGGTCACTGACTGGTCATACTGCCCGTGTCGGGCATCGACACCGAGGTGTCGATATTCCCGCTCACAGTGCCTTGATCAGTATTGACCGGTGCACCAGCGTCGTTCTGGTTGCCGGCGTCGAAATCAACGCTCGCACCAGCACTTGGCGACGATGTACCAGTGTCGTCGGAGATCGCGGCCTTGAAATCGTCGTCACCGCGATCGACCGTACTCGCCTGGACCATCGAGGCATCCGGCATCGATGACACCAGCGACGCATTGTGAGTCGTGAACGCCTGTCGGTCGCTCTCCGACATCACGTACCAGATCATCATCCACATTGGCAGCATGTTGCCGGAGTTGTCGTAGTAGGCATCGTCGCGTTTGATATAGATGCGATCATGATGCCGCAATGCATGCGGCAAATGAGCGCCACCGGAGAATCGGTGGTCCATGTGCTTGTGATTCTTGAACGTCAAGGTCACGTGCTCCTCGCGCACCGCTTCGAACGGCCCATGGCGCTTGCCGCGGGCGTGCCACACAATACCGACATACGGCATCATGTGGTCACCGTCGAACTTACCCGACTGGAACCGGATCGAGACCTTGCCGGCCGCGATGTTGACGGTGCCGCCGGTAGAAAGCTCGAGACTGAAGCCGTGGCCGCCGCGCATCGAGAACGATCTGAGGCGGTATTCCGACTGGAACTGACGGTCGGCGACCTCCTGGTCGCGCGCCTTCACTTCGATCTTGCCGACGTATTCTTCGTGCTCGACGTCAATCCAGTCCCAGAGCAGCAGGTAGTAACGCGGACGCTGCGTGGTCCAGCGACGGTAGCCGTCGCCATTGAGCAAGCGACTCACGGTCGCATTGAGCTGACGATTGGTATCGTATGGCTTCGATTTCATTGAGTACCCTTCTGTCTGTATGAACTACATATATTATACATCGTTTGAGAATATACGTCAATCTCTATGAAAAGCTTCAGTTGAGCCCTATTTCCCCTTGTTCGGGTCGAACCACGCCACCTCTTTGTTGTTGTCGGCGTCGAGGACAAACGCCACGTGCATCCCCCAAATAAAGAAGCGCCCGGGCACCTACGTGGTGTCCGGGCAAAGCATCTGCATCTGCAGAGTGGCGGTGGTGAATGCTATACGCGCATCCGACAGGAGTTTACGCTCCGTAGGACTCAGTTGTGCTTCGCGAAGACTCGGGCAATACCTGAGATAACTTGCCACGTCGATCGAAAGCAGCACCGTAAGCTCACGAGCTCGCACACGGTTCGGCCTGGCCTCGAGATACTCGATCGCGACAGCCAGCGTGCTCGCGTAGTACGACGACGCAATGGGCCCGGCCTCCCGCATCCCTGCACCAAGCTCTATCAGCGTACCCATGACGACGTGCCAGGTATCTTTGCGCCACTGCCTGCCGACGCGGACCTGGGCGCGTATGTCACGTACGAGATACTGTGCGAGCCCTTGTTTATAGCTCTCTTCGTCATCAACGTATGTCATGAGACCCCCTTGCTAACCTGGCACCAAGGTACTCTACTCATCCCCTTTTGCAATGCACTCCAAAGGACCCCGTGGAGCAGGCCAACTATTCGCCTATTCGCGCGAATTTGAGAATAGAGATACGAAGTACTCTTGCGGTGAATTAGAGAATAGAAATAACGGTGCGAGCGGACACGGGAAGACCGGTCGCATTTTTATAAAACATCTGCAGGCTCCGCTGTTCGCGCTCAACAATTCCGGCTGCGCTCAAGATCGCGAGATGCTTCGAGGTCGCCTTGAACGATAATTTAATGGCATCCGCGATATCGCCGACGGTCGCCTCTTTATTCTTCTTGAGGTGCCGGACGATCCCCAGCCTGCGTCTATTGGCGAACGCCTTGATGATCCGCTCAAGACCGCTCAGATCCCGATCCGCGCCCGTCATATTCCTTCATTCTACTATTTGTACGAATGAGAGAAGGGAGGGGTGTGGAAATGGTGATGGAGACGATTATCCGATTGCCCAAACGTAGTGCAGGCACAACACCCTCGAGGTTATTCGCCTATTCGCGCGAATTAGAGAAAAGAGAGCGGGAGTGGGGAGAAAATGGGGTTAGTGGATGATGCCGGTGATGAGGAGGAGCCCGATGAGTGAGAGGAATACGCCGAAGCCGCGGTTGACCGTGTAGGTGCGCTGGCTCGGGATGAGTTGAGATCCCATGATAGTGCGCTGGGTCCACACCTGGAAGCGGACCATGAGATCGGGCCGGATGGCGGTGGTACCGCCGAGTACAAGGAGAAACAATCCAACGATCGATGTAACCATTCCCCCATTCTACACCCGACCGCTCGACCCAAAAACACGACCTATAGTGGCGTCATAAAGGCGCCATATTGGCGCCGCAATCTTTTCGATCAAGACGCTAAAATCTTCAGAAGCTGTTGCGGACTCGTCATTAAGACGCTTGATGTACTTCCGCCTATGGTGGAGATTTACAATGAAACTTTATTACGAAACAATTCCGCGAACAAAGCAATTATCTGCACTCTTTATCGGTTGCCTTTGGCTCGATTATGTGTTTTACAGAGCATCTGGCAATTTTTGACATCTGTTGCGCCTCCCCTGCTCCAAGCAGCTACATGGTCAGCGTCCATTTCGGAAAGCTGCCAACGCTTGCCCCTATTAGCGTCGTGACCTAATGCACACAGTGGACAGTTTGATTCACCTTTGGTGGTTGCCTTGGTGGTTTGCGCCAGGAACATTAACCTCTTGGTAGCTTCATCAAACACTCGGACTTCTAGCAATTTTGTATCGGTGGATCCACCCAGAACATATTCATAGATGCCTTTGCGGTTTTTAACATATGGGTCCCCATAAAGTTTTTGCACCGCCGCCGAGATTTTTTTTGGATCGTACGATTCCTTATGGTACGTCTCATATAACCGACCCCACTCGAGGCCCTGCATCTCACTTTCAACTTCGGGAAAAACACTAGAGGCCCAATCGATTACGCTGTTGAAATATTTTTTTACCTCAGAGATATTTTTATCGTTTCGATGACGACTCATGTAATCATCAATATTTCCCTTACTTACCCAATCTAAGGCCGCCTCAAAAAATGCCTGTCGATTTGCACTGCCCTTTATGTACGCACTCCATTTCTGAATATTGGCATTCTGGCTGTTGCTGAATTCTTCTTTCCCCAGCGTGACAAATGGTCCAGAATAGATCGCATTCAACAATTCTTGAGGGACGAGCGGAACCCCCGCGATATTTATAGTTTTAAACCACTCTTTTATCTGGCTTTCAGTACCTTCGCACTCATAAATAAGTAGTTTGGTTTCCAAAATTTTGTCTTTCTTGTCTTTTGCTATGCCGCTGAAATATTGTTCCATCCCGTTTTCATCTACGATAGCAAATTTGTCGGTTATGAAACGTCCAATACTCGTGATGCGCTGTTGCCCATCCAATACCTCCAAATTATCATTAGAAATCTTATTGAAATAAATCAGACCGATTGGGTAACTCTTTAGAATAGATTCGATAACAGCAACCTCTCTTTTTCCACCATCTAAAGCATAGATATAGTTACGTTGATACTCAGGTTGAATAGTAAGTTTACCCGAGAGACCAAATAATCCCTTACCTTCTAACTCGTTGTAGACGAACCCTTCGCAAATATTTTTGACGGAAATGGCAGTTTTTAAATTTGTCTTCATATTTTTTTCTTATGCTTGATAAATATTCTTTGATACGCCGACTGAATTATCCTACCGTCTTTATTTTGAAAGTAATTCTTTTTTCCATCATTTCCAACTAAATTTGCATTTTCGTTTGTTTTTCCGCCAGTCGATCCCGTTTTCGTGCCGTTTTGTCTTACCTCCCAATAATCATCATATTTTTTTGTATCCGGCACTTCGTCATGGCACCCTCTTTGCGTAGCTCCTAAAATTTGGAACTGATCGGGATTATATTTATCTAGAAAAGTGATCGGAACACCCATCACACCCACATAGTCACTCGGTATGGAATCAGTGAAGGGCACTTCTATCGCGTCATAATTATCATATTTGTCATAAGCTTTTTTTCCTTTAATCTCCTTGTGTTTACTGTATTTAAGATTTTCTTTCATCGTCATAAGCGGTAAAGGTTGATGACGGCGTCCGTGGTCCAGATTTGTGAACCAGACGGACGAAACATTTTTCATATTGAAACCATCTATCACCTTATCAACGTCGGTACCATCCATTGTTACGAACCATAATCCCCCCGACCATTCCGTTTTTCCCGACCACATTTTATTTTCTTTAATCAGTGGGAAAATCTCCTTATAGGTTACGGAATTTTTGTTACCTATGATTACGAATTTCTTTTTGAAATCAAAAAGTTGTTTAACGTATTCCTTAAAAAGACTGAATGGAGGATTTGTTACCACAATATCGGATTGTTTAAGGAGATCAACACATTCGTCACTACGAAAATCGCCATCACCTTCCAGTGGAGTCCATTCGTTGTGTCTGTTTGCCTTTAACTGTTTTGCGACATCTTTCAGGTTAAATTCACCGTCGCCGTCTATATCACGTACGTCGTTAATAATAAATTTATTCGCGTTCAATTTAGGGCGTCCTTTTGATTTTTTAAGAGTCTTATCATCCCCGAACAGCCCGAGCTGTGTATTGGCTATGGGTGAGGGCTTATAGCTCGTGGTGATAAGTTGCCTCAGTCCAAGCCTATTGAAATTGAGTACAAAATAACGGAAGAAATTGCTCTCGAACGGATCATCGCAATTGCAGTACACTACCTTACCCCTGAATACATCAGGATTGTATTCAAAATAGGCCTCAACTTCATACTGAATATCGCTATATCGAGTATAAAATTCGTCGTTCTTCGCTTTTTTTGCACTGCTCAAATTGCCATGGGCCATATTTTTTATTTCTCCAATCGTTCAATCCGCACAAAAAATTTCCTCCTGAGACTCACCGTCAAATCATCCCACGGATCTTCATTTTGGGGAAACGGGTTATTTCTGGCCCAGGGTCCACTTCCTGCGCCACCCCCTCTCCCCATCTATTGCAGTATTTTGCAAAATACTAGAATAGATTCCGCACTGCGAATCTCGCCAATGGGAATCGACTGAAAACGCTCTATAGATCGGTGTATTTGGTGTTGCGGCCTTTGGCCTTTTCCACCGGATACTTCCCCTCATTCTGCTTCATCTTCTCCACGAAAACCTCCGGCAGATCGATCTGCATCTCTTCCGCCATCAGCAGCACCCAGTAGAGGACGTCGGAGAGTTCCTCGCCGATCTCTCCGCGCTTGAGGGCCACATGCGCCTCGAGATCCTTCTCGGTCTTCCACTGAAAATGCTCGAGCACCTCGGCCGCTTCCAGCACGAGCGAGAGCGCCATATCCTTGGCATTGTGAAACTGCTTCCAGTCGCGGGCATCGCGGAATTTCACCACCATCTGCTGGAGCTCGGTAATGGTCTGTGGGGCCTTGTCGGTCATGCATCAAATATCCCACGAATCTTCATTTTGCCTAGTCTGCGCAGGCAGGGGAGCTAAATACCCTATAGAAATTTTCAAAAAACGTAATATACCGTTATTACGGCCCATATTTATGGTTTTATCGCTCTACTGCATGACCCGAAGATGGCTGTCCCCAGCATCTTGGCTTCATTTGATTTTCAGGCGGTTGTGAGCTATAATGCGTAGGTATTAAGACGAAAGAGGACCCGAACGGCGCTGGTGCCTAAGGGGCCTTTTTCATTTATGGCCGTGTGCAATTTTCTTTCTCACGTCGGTATCCCCCAAATTTGCATAGAATTCGCTCCCGAGTTTTTTGTACAGTGATGATGCAAATTCCTGATTCGGGAACAACATCTTCCCGAATTTCCCCTTCTTGATGAGGTAATCGACGAGCTTCTTGTAGTCGCCATCTCCGGAAATGATGAAAGTCTTTTCGAAGGGTTCGTTCTCTACCATTTTCTTCATTATTCCAAAAATAATGTCGCAATCTACATTGCCCTTTTTCTTCCCCTTCAATGCGGCCGAATGCTCTCGGAACGAAAGTATGAATCCCGACTTTTGAAGATTATCGTACAGATCCTGCTCTATCTCCGATATGAATCCGAGGAAATAGTATGCTTCCCCCACTTTATATTTATCGCGTAAGTAGATACGCAATCGAGCATGATTCACGCTCCACCCTTTGACCTTGGTGCCCAAGTGCAGATTTTGGCCGTCTATGAACGCAACATTGGGATATCGCGGATCGATCATGCGCAAATTATCCCACACGTCTTCATTTTGCCTAGCACGTGGGTCAATGACCGGGGACCGTGCTTGTGTGACTACGGAGTCGTGGTGGCAGTAGCAGGGCTCAAGACGAGTGAATCGCGGATCTTATCGAAGGCTGTCAGGAGTGCCGTGCGGTCGAATTCGCGGACGGCTCCCGACTCGCCGGCTGCCGGATAGTTCTCGAAGGCACCATAGTGGATGAAGTAGCGCACTGCAGTGCACGGGCTCGAGCCCGAGAGCGCATAGACCGACTCCTCGTAGCGATTACCTGCGCCGGCACCCGTCGACGTGGCGACGGAATACGTGGTGCTCGCGGTCGATTGCTCGACCGGATGCACATCGGCGGCGAGATAGATATCGCCGGTGCAGTTCTTAGCATGTGGGAGCGACTCGATAGAAATATATGAATCAGCTGCAAGATTGGTGCCGGTCGCCATGTCGCCCGGGATCGTGAACTTCACGCCGGAGATCGGCTTCTTGGGATTCACCTGCGTGTATTGGTAAGACGTATCTATCGTGTACCCGAGCGGATACGTGATTGAGTAGGTCGAGGTGGCGTAGGTATTGACCGCCTCCTGGGTGATGGTCACCGTCGACGTCGCCGCCATGCTAGGCTGCGCCGGATGAATAGTAAGCAGATAGTATCCCCCGCCGATAATGATAAGCGCCGCAATAACCCCGCCGATGATGTATTTCGTCATATGCACAAATCATCCCATAGATCGGGACTTTGGGAAATGCGCAGGGAGAAAAGAGATCGCCGCCGAGCTGGGGGCTCGGCGGCGTATTGTGCAATGGATCAGTTGTTGGCCATGTGCGATCCGCACGGATTGACCCAGAGTGCCGAGGCGTGAACAAATGTCATGCCGCGCACCTTGAGCTCATGAATGATCTCGCGGAGGCGCTCAGGCGTTTCGTGCATATCGTGCAGCAGCAAGATTTCACCGGCCGGCAATCGATTGGCGACCTGCAACACATGGGCCCCCGAGAACCGGTAGTCGTCGCTGTCGCCGTGACTGCCCCACCCGACGAACGGGCGGCCGCCGTAGCACTGCTTGTCGCGCAGATACTTGGTGTTGCCTTGCGGAGCGCGCAGGATGACGGTCTTGTAGTTGTCCACTCCCAGTGCGCGCTCGATCGCTGCATCAGTCGATGCGATCTGCCGGGCAATGTTGCCCTGCGTGAGGATCGGATGCGTGTAGGTGTGGTTGCACAGCTCATGCCCTTCCTTTTGCATGCGCTGCACCATCGATCTGCCGTATGGTATGTCGACCATTTCGCCGACGAGGCAAAAGGTCGCGACGACCCCCTCGTCACGCAATACGTCCAGCAGCTTTCCGGTGCGATCGCCCGGGCTCCAGGGCCCGTCGTCGAGCGAGATCGCGACCATCCTGCCGCCCGTATCGAGCGGTGCGGCGGTCACGGGCGCAGTTGAGCAGCACGATACGAACAAGGCCAGCATTGGCCACAGGAACCTTCTCATGAGGTCTCCTCCCTTTCTCTGCGGGAATCATGCCACTAATCTTCATTTTGGCTAGTGACAAGACAAAAGCAAAAGCGGTCGCTTAGCGACCGCTTCTTTCTCCTTCCTTTGTGCATATTTCATTCACTTCGATCACATGTTCTCGACGATGACTCCGCGCGCGCGACCAAATACAATGGCACCCGAAGCCACGCCTGCCAACGCGACGAATAGTTCCATGATGAATCCGGCAACGAACATATCGCCGGCGAAGTACTGCATGCTCACCCACACCCCGAACGAGCATGAGACGATAATGATCGTGATGCCCAGGATACGCAGGGCGAGGATACGCCACTTGATCGGAGCTGTCAGGAACCCGATGACGGCGCCTACACCGCCCAATGCGCCGGCCACATATAAGATCGCCCGCGCGACGCCGAACAGCTCCTGCTGGTCCGAGGGAACGAACGGTATCTCCCGCACCAGCAGCGCGATCATATTGATGAACGCGAGGCCAGAAAGCACGATCACGAGGCCGACGATCGCGCAGAAGCCACCGAAGCGGATCGCACGGCTGCGGCGCAGTAACATTGATGCATCGTTCATTGGTTCCGTCCCCTGTGAATGAAGTTATTATCAGATAGAATTATAACAGGACGAAGATAGTATGTCAAGCATGCCTTGAGAGGCATGTCGGTGGGCGGCCGCATTTTTTATTTGATTTCCACCATCACTTCGTTGCGCATCATCCACGGTGGAGTCCACGGTGCGTTGTATCCGGCGTACGAAGGGTCCCCTGCTGTTTCAACATCGTCATGCGCGAGCGCCGCAAGGAGCTCCACTTCCTTTTGCTTAATGCGCGCGTCGCTGCGCCACCAAGAGAATCGCAGCACCGCCATTTTCTTGTCCGTCACCATGACCAGCGAGACACGGGAATCATCGGGCACGGGAAGCGTTTCGAGAGAATACTGCGCCGGCATGACGAACGAAATCACATGCGAATCGCCCGCGACGGTCGCGGTGACCGGCGCGGTCATGGCGATCTTCTGCGGGACCCCCTTCTGCTCGGTCACGGGTGCCGTCATAGCGATCGATTGCTTCTGCTTATTGCCGCCAAAAATGTATCCGGCGATGATGCGGAAGCCCTGATTGAGCGCATCTTGGTACGGACCCATAACGGTGGTCTGCGCCACGATGTGCGCCGGATAGTCGCGCACCTCGTATCCATTAGCTTTTTTGACGACCGTGTAGCGCGCCTGTTCTACCCGCGAGGAGAAGTAGCCCCACAGTGTCCAGACGACCATGATCGCAACGAGCGCGATGAAGAATATTTTCATGCATTCATTGTAGCACTCTAGATCGTGCGACTATCGTATGCCCAGTGCAGCAGTGCCTGCCGCTGGATCGGGCGACAGGTCTCATCGCCCGGCAGACAATGTTTTTTGATCTGCGCGATATGCCGGCGTATCATCTTCCACCGTTTGATCTGCCGCGCGTCCTCATCGGGAATCCGGCGACCCATATAATAGCGGCAATACCACTGGAACCACCCGCGCGGATCGTCCTTGTAGATCCACCCTTTGGCCTGCCAGACGGCGAGCGATTGCGACGCTTTCACACCGAAATAGTTGAGCGACTTATCGTATGCTCCGTCGGAGAGTTTGGCCTTGGTGAACCAATCCGCCGGAAATTCTTTTGTGCAATCATTGAGGTATCTGCCGCCGAAGACACCGAGCGCGAGCATCTGCTTCGGCGTGAGGTCGGGCTGAAATTCAGGATCGCACTCCTTCCCTTCGTGCGCCATCAGTGCATACCGATATCCGTGCTGAATAGAATCATTTACGATCACCGTGTGCATCGCAGAATAATCGCACATATCCGCACTTCAAGAAATGCGCGGTGAATATTCTCGCAATCGGTGCCCCAGGCCGCCGAAACTGGCTTTTGCGAACTATCTGGGTACTATAGGTGCAGAACTCATCACACAGGAGAAATACAGCATGGCGAAAGCCGCCACCAAGAGAAAAATGCTTGCTCAGGGCCCGCTCAGCCACGAAGTCATCCGGGCACGCGAATGCGAGCGCGCCGGCATCACCCTGGAGCAGTTCACTGATTTCGCATCGGAGAACACTCAAGTGCGCGCGGTTCAGGATCGCGTCATCTGGCGCGTCCACAAGGAACTCGCAGGCATGACCGCCGAGAAGATCGACACATGGCTCCGGTGCGCGCCAAAACGCGTCGCTGATGCACTGAGGCAAGAGCCACCGGTGCCTGCCGTTGGAACTCGCGTCAGTGTCGTTGTACAAACCGATGATACGCGTAAAGCGAAGATCGAAAAGGTGATCGGTACCGCGGCCACGTGCTTCCACTCCAATGAGGAGCAATTCAAGTCTAGAAAGGGACTTCCGCAAGCCGATGCAGCGATCGGATCGATCCTTTTGGTACTCGAGTTCTGGGGCGTCGCATCGTTCCATGCGGTCGAACAATTGGGCTGTACCGACGCTCAAGCACAAGAAGTGTTGCGTGGCGCGCGCGAAAGCCTGTACGACAGCATCTCGCAGCTCTATCACCACACGCATGATCTTTGCGTCGCCCTCGACATCAAGTTCGAGGACTTGCAAAAAGCATGTACCTGACGACACCGGGCGCCGGCGGGAATTCCCGCCGGCGCCTCTTTTTTATTTTTCTTCCAGGTCTAAGCAGACCGAATTAATAGCCGACGCCTGCTGGCTTACGGCACTTCCTCGCACGTTTGCTCGGTCGCAGTATTACTTCTGTTCCAAATCAAGACACACAGAGTTTATGCAATACCTCTTACCGGTGGTTTCTTTTGGACCGTCGTCGAAGACATGGCCGAGGTGCGAGCCGCAGCGCGCACACGTGATCTCGGTGCGCTCCATGCCGTGATCACTATCACGATGCGTTTCCACCGCTCCCGGAAGTGCCTTATCGAACGATGGCCAGCCAGTACCGGAATCAAATTTGCTGGTGGAATCAAACAGCGGATTGCCGCAGGCAGCGCAGGCATAGGTGCCGTCGGCTTTTTCGTGGACGTATTCCCCGGTAAATGGGGCTTCCGTCCCCTTCTCTCGAAGCACTCTGTACTGCTCGGGAGTGAGCATCTTCTCCCAGTCTTCCTCATGCTCGGGCATTGGTTTGTTTGTCATATGTTTGAACTATATCAAATTGGCCGCGGTTTTCCCGCGGCCAATTTTGAGTAATGCTGTTTTATAACAGATTATCGCTTGGCGCGAATGCGTTCGGTCTCGGTGAGGAACTGCTTGCGCATGCGGACAGCGACAGGAGTGATCTCGAGGTATTCGTCTTCGGCCATGACTTCGAGTCCGCGTTCGATCGTGATTTCGAACGGCGGCACGAGGTTGAGCGCTTCGTCGGTACCCTTGGAGCGCATGTTGGTGAGCTGCTTGCCCTTGGTCGGATTGACCATCATCTCTTCGCCCTTCGAGGTATTGCCGATAACCATGCCTTCGTACACCTCAGTAGCAGGCTTGATGTAGAGCACGCCGCGATCCTGAAGATTCCACAATGAGAAGCCGAGTGCCTTGCCTGATGCCATCGAGATCATCGAGCCCACCTGTTTCTTCTTGATCTCGCCGGCGTATTCCTTGAATCCGATGACGCGGCTCGAGAGAATTCCTTCGCCCTTGGTGTCAAGCACGAACTGGTTCTTGTAGCCGAGAAGTCCGCGCGTCGGGCCCTCGAAGATCAGACGCACACTGTTGTCGTGTACCTTCATATCTTTCATGACGAATTTGCGCGTACCGAGGCGTTCGATGATCGGGCCCTGGTATTCGCTCGGCGTATCAACGATGACTTCCTCGTATGGTTCCATTTTCTGGCCGTTCTCTTCGCGGATGATGACCTGCGGCTGTGATACTTGGAGTTCGAATCCTTCGCGGCGCATGTTCTCGAGGAGGATCGCGATATGGAGCTCACCGCGGCCTGACACCTTGAAGGTGTCGCCTCCGGAGAAGTCGACGCGCAGGCCGACGTTGATCTCAAGCTCTTTCTCAAGTCGGTCGCGGATCTGGCGCGTGGTCACGAATTTACCTTCACGGCCTCCGAACGGCGAGCTGTTGACGAGGAAATTGAGTGTGATGGTCGGCTCGTCGATCGCGATCGCCGGAAGTGGCTCTACATTTTGATCGTTGGTGATGGTTTCGCCGATGAAGATATCGGAGAGTCCGGCAATGAGCACGATGTCGCCTGCCTGCACTTCGGTCGCCTCCTCTTTCTTGAGTCCGCGGAATGTGTGCATCTTGGTGATCTTGCCCGGACGGGTCTCACCGCTCGGTTTCTTCACGAACACGGTGTCGCCCATCTTGAGCGTACCGTCGTAGATGCGGGTGATCGCGAGACGACCGAGGAAGTTGTCGTATCCGAGGTTGAACGGCTGTGCGCGAAGCGGCTCGGTTGCCGAGTGACCTTCTGAAGCGGGTTTGACGTGTTCAAGAACGACGTCGAGCAGCGGAAAGAGATCGGTCGATTCGTCGTCGAGCTTGCGCTTGGCGATACCCTGCTTGCCGATCGCATAGACGACCGGGAATTCAGCCTGGAGGTCTGAGGCACCGAGCTCAAGGAAGAGTTCGAGCACCTGCTCTTCAGCGCGCTTGGGATCTGCCGCCGGTTTGTCGATCTTGTTGATTACCACGATCGGACGGAGTCCGAGTTCGAGGGATTTCTTGAGCACGAATCGCGTCTGCGGCATCGGGCCTTCCTGCGCGTCGACAACGAGGAGCACTGAGTCGATTGAGCGAAGCACGCGTTCCACTTCAGAACCGAAGTCGGCGTGACCCGGGGTATCGACAATGTTGATCTTGGTATCTTTATAGAAAATCGCGGCGTTTTTTGAATAAATGGTGATGCCGCGCTCGAGTTCGAGTGCGTTGGAGTCCATCGACACGCCTTCTTCGCCCACACCCGTCTGCTTGAGAATGGCGTCGGTGAGGGTTGTCTTTCCGTGGTCGACGTGCGCGATAATAGCGATGTTACGAATTTCCATAAATATAGATTTGGCTAAAAGAAAATGCCCCACAAGCCGAGGCACGTGGAGCAATTCTGCCCTATTTCAGCTAAAAAGTCAATAAAAGAGGCCGCTGATCTCGATGCGGAAGTCGCCCTATTGCTCTTGGAAGGTTGGCACGATATTTACCGTGACCGACTCCTGCACCAGGGCAGGAACGGCTCCGGCGAGCGCATGACAGAGCAGTGTGTAAATAGTCCTACTGACGATTGGACTCGATACCTTCCCCGAGAGCCCCGAAGTAAAGGTGTTCCACACGCCGGGAGCACTTCCGGCAACACCATCGCCATTGCTGCCGGTAATCGAGCAGTCGAGCGCATTCTTCACATTCCAATACACATGTGTGGTCTTGCCCGCTGCGACCAGCGCCGGGAGCGCTAGGAGGTGCCCGGTCGATGAGAACGCAGCACCGTTCTGATCGAACGGATTAAACGAGACGAAGGTGACGCTTGGCTTCACACACTTCCCTGCAATGCACTCGAGACCCTGCGCATCACAATCTGAAAGCGTTGACCCATCGCACGCATTGACCACTTTGTGCCCTTCGGCATCGCAGACAGGCGCGGCCTGGCACTGAGAAATCTGATTGCACTGATTCGTATCCGTGGAGCAGCCATAGCGACAGGCGCTGGTGTGTCCGCAGTTATCGAGTATAGAACCGTTGGCCTGACAGGTCTGAGCGGTCGGCGTACATGCATTGGTTCCCTGCAAGATAGCGGTGCAGGAAGCAGTGCTGCCGATACCCGCTACCTGTCCGCTGTAATCTCCGGGACTCGATACCTGCGCGGAGCCGGTACCGCTGACATAACCGATATTATTGATATAGAAGAGCGATGCGTTGAGTGATGTCCAATGAATATTGGTAGAGCCTCCCGTGAGCGGATTCTTGTCGAACGTGATCGAACATGAGAGCGCACATGAGCTCTGATCAGATCCTCCGCCGTCCCATTCTATGTACACCGCCCCCGGCGCTCCGTTGCCCCCGGCACCGGCATAACTGAGTCCCGATCCGCCGCCGCCGCCGCCATATCCCTTGCCGCCGTTATTAGCACAATCCTGTCCGTCGCCACCCTTTGTAGCGGAACTATTTATGACGACACCGCCGCCTCCTCCACCGCCCCAATACTGCCACCCACCCGGCGAATATCCACCTGCTCCGGAGCTTACTGATACCTTCGTCACATATGTGGCAGGGTCGATATTCCAGCCGCCGCCGGTGCAATATCCGCCGGCGCCCTGACTATTGGTTTGGCCGCCTGCGGTTCCGCCATTCCCGGGAGTCGCATAAAATCCGGGCCAGCCGTTGCCTCCACCTCCGCCGCCGGAACCTCCGCCTGAGCCGCCCGAATATTGATTATAGAGATTGTGATACCCCGTGCGCCCCCAACTCCCTCCTTGAGCGACGATAGAACCGATACCGGAATTTCCACCCATCGATCCGTTGGATGAGGGGTCGAAATAGCCGCACCACGGACATCCGCCGGGATTCTGTTGGTTGCCGCCGTTGCCGCCGTTGCCGCCATAGCCGACATAGAGTGGAATCTTTTGTCCGGGTGTCACGGTCATCGTACCGCCGGTAAGTGCGCCGCCGCATGCGCCGCCGCCGGCACTGCCCCATCCGCCGCTGCCTGCACCACCACCGCCACCTGCGCCAATGGAGAGGATGCGTAATTGCGTCACGCCAGCCGGCACCGTAAAGGTATAGCTTCCCGGCGTTCCATAGAGCGCATGGTCGGTGCTACACGCATTGTCTTGCGCCGACGCGAGCACAGGCACCAAAAGAGTCATTGCGATGACCATGGCGGGCACTCGAGAAAGAAAATGACGTGTGGTCATACTATCTATTGAATGACGGTTAATGTCCCTACAAACGTAGCGCCCGAATAGGTGAAACTACCGCTTGTGCTCGCCGTATATTGCACGTATGCACCGTGAGCGATGGTCTGCGGAGTACCGGAGGCAATCGTGAATCCGATTTCGGTTGATGCATTATTAGTGAACCGGACCGTTTCTCCCTTCTTTACGCGCAGTGTGGTCGGAGAAAATCCCGCATCGGTGTACGAGACAAGGTATTGAAAGTCCTGTTGCGCAGCGACATAATCGGTGGCAGTGGCCCGTGGGGCGTTGGGTATCACTAATTCCGGAATCGTCGCTGCGGTCGACATCTGAGGAGAAGGCACGGAAAATACAATACGCCACACAAAGTATGCAAGGATCAAGACGACTAACAAGACGATCCAGCGCAGATAGTGTCGAGGACGAGCTGTCTCGAGAGGAGGCATGTGTGCATTATATATCAATAATACGCCTTGGATGTGCGCACTGTGACTAAGCGAGCGTGGCAACACCTGCAAAAGGCTCTGCGCACCACGGCCTGCTGGCCTTTGGTATTTCCTCGCCCGTAGACTCGGTCACAGCAGCTTGGAACTCAGCGAGTGTGGATACCACTTATGCCGTGTTCGCAGCCGCGACGGCGGCGAGATTCAGCGCTGCGGTAGCAACCGCAGATAGCGACGGCA
>CAIRSC010000022.1 GCA_903881205.1 uncultured bacterium
AAGGTTCCACTTATATCCGCTCGTCATGCGTGCGCTTTCTTTGAGCGCTTCGATTGGTCCCATTCCTTTGTCGATTACGAGGTACGGTGCGAACTGGAACATGAGAGAGAGGATGATGCCTGGAATGATGAGGAGGACGAACCCAATGCCGAGGATAATGAGTAGAAGCAAGCTGAGACCGAGATAGCGAACAAACGGTCCCGGATGCCAGAGATCCTTCATGTGTGCGAGCGCCACATCGTCATGCGCCTTCAGATAGAAAGCGATCGTGCCCATCGCGACGAATATCTGAAAGAGATAATTGATCACGGTGCCTGCTATGTAGCGGGTCGATATAAGAAGACCGGTCTGTTCCGTCCACGAGACTCCCGGAAATGTGCGCGATACGAGGGAATTCGCGATCGTGATCGCGAGTGTCACCCCCACGAAGAGCCAGGGACGCTTTTTAAACGTCTCCCAACCGAACTTAATCATCTCACGCGCTGAAAATGTATTCATCCCGTTAGAAAATAAGATTTTTTTAATATGTTTGCCCGCATAGCGACTTTCTAACGGGATTCATGTGAACACGCTAGCATACCCTCGAGAAAGTCCAAATGTAGTTGTCCTATACCGGCAGCACGTCAACGATGCGTAGCGCTAAGCCCCCGCGGAACGTGTCGCGCTCAATGGTAGCGATGACCGTTGCCGGCTGCCCCGCAGCGGGTACGAATGTAAAGTCTTCGGGCGCACGAAAGAAGTCGAACGCGCGGGCATTGGCGGATGAATCGAGCGATACGAGCGACACCTCGACATGATTTTTCTCCTTGCCGAACCGTTTGATCTCCCGTATCTGGGCACTCAATATTCTGAAGATCGGCTTCGGATTCCCTACGCCGAACGGTGCGAGGCGTGAAATATCCTTATAGAGCGGCCACGAGAGTTCGCGCAGTGTGATATATGCATCGTGGAGCGCATCAATGCGCCCCTCTTTCTTATCGAGAGTCTGCGCCGCAGCTTCGAGCGCCTCTGAGAGCGAATGGATCCGTTCATGCGCGACCGAGAATCCGCCCGATGCCGCGTGTCCGCCATATTCTATGAACGCATCGCCTGCCGCCTCGAATAATTCGACGACGGACATTGCGCCGTCGGAGCGGCACGACCCCTTGATAGCGCCATTGGCGTCGCGTCCCCACAAGCAAACCAATCCGCCGCGATCATTCATGATCGAGTTCGCGGCAAGTCCGAGCAGTGCCGGCTTCCAATCGGGGTCGCCGAGCACCACCACGAGCTCGTCGGGACGATAGCGCCCCAATGCGCGCTTGCGTGCCTCGCGCACGATCCCCGCTACCACTCCCTTGCGGCTCGCATTGAGTTTCTCGAGCTGTTTGGCGAGACTATAGGCTTCCTGCACATCTTTCGTCGTGAGCAGCTGCAGTGCCAGCGTCGGTTCGCCCATGCGCGACGCAGCATTGACGCGTGGAGCGATCGAAAATCCGATATCGGTTTCGGTGAGTTCCGACTGTCGTAAGCGCAACGCGCTACAGAGCGCACGAATGCCGGCGCGCGGCGTTTTGCGTAAGACGGTAAGTCCCCAGTGTGCCAGCGCGCGATTCTCTCCTACGAGAGACACCATATCGGCGACCGTCGCGATCGCCACCAGATCGAGCAACCACTTTTCCCAACCATCGGGTACATTCACAAAGCGCTCAATGCCGCGCGCCTTGCCGGCACGCAGTGCCGCTTGTACGAATTTGAACGCGACAGCCGCACCGCACAGATGCGGGAACGGGTACGGAGCGATCTTGGGATTAAGTACCGCAACTGCAGCCGGAAGCTCGGCTTGAATCTCGTGATGGTCGGTGACGATTACATCAACTCCCCGTCCTTTTGCATATCGCACCGACTCAACGGCAGTCGTCCCCACGTCGACGGTGATGATGAGCTTCACCTCGCGTTGTGCGAGTTGTTCGATCGCCGCGGTATGAAAGCCGTAGCCTTCTCTATCGCGGTGCGGTATATAGACCTCTACATTCTCATAGGCGATTTTTTCGAAGAAATCCGAAAGGACCGAGGCTCCCGGAATACCATCGCAGTCGAAATCCGCGTAGACCGCGATACGCTCATTGCGCTCGATCGCTGCAAACAGCCGCTCCACCGCGACATCCATATCATGAAACAACTCCGGCGCGTGTGTATGAGCCCCATAATCGGGGGAAAGGAATGCAGCAATATCGGCCGGTTCCACGACGCCGCGCTTGCGAAGCAGGTCGAGCACAAGCTCACTGATGATTGCTTCCTCCATTACCTGCTGAGTGTAGCAAATGCCGGTTGTGATAAACTCTTTACATGAGCGAAACCGTATTCTCCAAAATCATTCGCGGAGAACTGCCGTCGCACACTGTGTACGAGGACGAGCACGTGCTGGCATTTCTCGATATTCATCCCGTGAGTCCGGGACACACGCTCGTAATACCCAAGAACACCGATGCACATACCATTTTTGATATTTCCGAATCCGATTGGCTCGCGGTCACCAAGGTCGTGCGCATGCTTGCCTCGGCGATCGAGAAAGCTACCGATGCCGACGGGATCAATCTGATGATGAACAACCGCGAACACGCCGGGCAGGTCGTCGATCATCCGCACATACACATCATTCCGCGTTTCAAGGGCGATACGCATCCGCAGTGGTCACACAAGACGTACAAAGAGGGAAAGGATATCGAGGTCCGCGAGAAGATCAAAAAGGCCCTTAGTTGAGAGCCGCAATGCCCGGCAATGTGCCGTCGATAAGATATTCGAGCATGGCCCCGCCGCCAGTCGAGAGGAATCCCAATTTTTCTTCTGACACACCACTCTCTTCGATAGCGGCGATGGTGTCACCGCCCCCGATTACCTTTTGCGCTGCGCTCTGTGCGATAAGCTCTGCGATCGCATGTGTATATGAATCGTAGCCATCTTCATAGAGCCCAGTCGGGCCGTTCCACAGAATGAACTTGGCATCAATGATATAGGGCGCGATATGACGCACGGTGTCGGGCCCGATATCGACGATCTTGTCTCCTGCGAAAACTTCATGCGGACGCTTCACACGCGCTTGTTTGTCCTCATCTTCCACTGTCACATCGGTGGGCGATACGAAGCGCGGATTCCCATACACGCTCGGCGCCGGAAGCTCGGGAGATATGAGCGATCTGCCGACCGGAAGCCCCTGTGCTTTGAATACGTCGTTGGCGAGCGCTCCGGTGATAAACACATGATCGTAATTCTTGAGTAATTGCTGAATGAGCGGAGCCTTCGTCTCGAACTTTGCCCCACCAAGTATCGCAAATGAGGGGTGCTCGGGTGTTCGCGCCTTCTCGAGCTCACGTACTTCATCGCGCAGGAGGACGCCAGCATATGACGGAAGATATTTCGGGATTCCAACGATCGATGCGTGCGCTCGATGTGCTGCGGAGAATGCATCGTTTACATAGATATCGCCGAACGCCGCAAGGAGTTTCGCAAATGCGTCGTCGTTGGCCGTTTCGCGCGCATCGGAGCGCAGGTTTTCCAGCAGCAGAATGTCGCCATCGCGCATCGCATTGCGCGCTTCGTGGGCCATATTCCCCAAGAGGTCGGGTACGTATACGACCGGCATATGGTGCTTGAGTGCACGGGCGACGGGCTCATTCGTCTCTTCGGGCTTGCGGCCGATATGCGACATGATAATCGTGCGCGCACCGGCGTCGCGGAGGAATTTCAGCGTCGGTATCGCACGGCGCACGCGAAAGAGGTCGGCGACCTCACCGACATTGTCGAGCGGCACATCGAGTCCGGCACGGACGATGACATATTTCCCTTTGAAGTCCTCAGCGGAAAGTTCATCGATGCATCTCATGATCTATACGTTGAGAGATTGTACGAGCGATGCGAACTTCTTGGCGTCGGTCGAAGCGCGGCCGACCAACAGTCCGTGTACGTCGCCGTCGCGCACCATATTGAGCGCATTGGTCTCGTCGATCGATCCACCGTAGAGGATGCGAATATTCATTCCGGCTTGTCCGTGCTGATCGACGATCGCTTTGCGGATGAAAATGGTCATCTCATGCATGTCGCGTGGTGTCATCGGCGCTACTGCACCAATCGCCCAGACCGGCTCATAGGCAATCAGTATCTTACTGAGTTTGGCGGGTGGCACCTGAGAGAGCGCCACGGCGAGCTGCTCGCGCACATAATCAAAATGCTCGCCATCGTGCGATCGCGTCGTCTCCCCTACACAGAGTATTGGTGTCATCTTTTGTGCCAGCGCCGCAACTACCTTTTTCTCGGTGTCTTCATTCGTTTCCCCTGCAGCACGGCGTTCGGCGTGGCCCACAATCACATACTGCGCCTTGGCATCGGCGGCCTGTGCGAGTGAATTTTCTCCGGTGTGCGTCCCATCTCGTTCGAAATGCGCATTCTGTATCGCAAACGAGAGCTTCTTGCCCTTATACGCACCACTCAATTCTCTAAGAAAAATAGCCGGAGGAGCGACGATAATGGTGACATTTCTGGAAACATCAGCCGCCTTTTTCGTCGCCTCAAAAAGCTTCTTTGCCTCCTTCATGCTTCCCGGATTCATCTTCCAGTTGGCGACAACGATTGATTTCATATGAGAAGTATAGCCTAGCAAAGAGGGTGATGCGAGAATAATATTCTCGCATCCGAACGAGCCACGGCTAAAAGAACGAAGCGACTATATCAAAAGAAAACGGCGGACCTTTCGGTCCGCCGTTTGCAGCATTTTTATAGAACAGGTACCGATTACGGTCTGCGACGATGCGTGCGGCGCTTCGGAACCACGCGGTCCTGTAGCCACTGCGCACATCCTTCGGTACGATCGCCTGGTTGGCACTGCCAGCCACGCGGCCGGAGCGTCTTGACGACCATCGATTGCGATCCGCAACAGATGGTTTGCGACGCGACGAGGCCGAATAGTCCGCCAAATCCCGGCGGTCCGGCGACGAGCATCGCTACACCATTGCAGACGATTGTATTTTCGAATTGTTGCAACAGCGAAGACGACACGTCCGACGCACGATTGATCATCATGCCGCCGATGGTGCAGACCGCACCATTGGCCAGCGCCCTACCGATGTCGACCTTGCCCCTATTCCCGCCATGATCTGACGTGTCCGGTGTTGCTGGTGACGCAGGTGGGGGTGGAGGGGGTGGAGGCGGAGGTGGAATGAAATCCGCATACGCATGCTGATTCGCCAGCATGCCAGGGGCGATTCCGCCGACGACCAGAGTCAGCGCGAGTGCCGCGCGAACCAGTATTCTCTTCACAATAGCCGTCCTTTCCCGCAGTTCCTGCGGATTTGCACAATTTCACTCTTAAGATTATGCAAGAACTAACCAAAAAAGCAATGACCCAAAAAGCTACTGTTCACGCCATAATTGGAGCGAATAGTCAGTCGTGACGGCGGGAGTGAATGGTGGAGGAGCAAATGCAAGAACACGGTCGTAATAGTTGTAACGAGTGGCAAAGCCGGAATCGCCCCACCATACTCCGCCGCGCTGGTTCGAAACGATCGTCCCCGTCACGGTAAGCGTCGAGCGCGTAATATATGAGTCGTTACCGTTGGTATACCCTCCCGAAAAATAATAGTCGCGTCCATATGTCCCGCTTTGAGCAACAAATATCCCCTTTATCGACATTACATTCGGTACAATAAGTCCTATCGAGATCGAATCTTCGGCGACCGCAGTGAGCCCGGTCGTACCATCGGTCGTCGCGTATGAAATATTGTTGTTCAATATGATATCAGGATTGTACGAGCCGGGATCAGCGACGATCAGCGTGATCTTGCCCGATACCGTCCCCTCGATCCACGTCTTCGCCTGCGAATAGATGAGCGAACAGGTGCTCGGCACCGACACATTTGCGACGAAGCTCTCCGAAACGATCTGGGGGTAGCTGTAGTAATACCCATTCTGCAGATTGTAGCTCTCTATACTATTAGTGGGATTCGTCGCGGTGACACGGTACACATCGACAGTCCCGTTCGATTTGAATATGAGATGGAATCCTTTGGTGTCCACTCCGCCGACCGAAGCGAATGTACTCCCCTGGGTCACGCCGGCGCTCGTGACCGACGTCGGATTGAGCATCACGCCGGAAGCGATCGCGTAGCCGCGAAGCGTAGAGAAGTTGAGCGCCATTCCGGAAAAATCGATGGTTGAGATTGGATATTGCCACAAAAGCTTGTTCAAACTGTCGCCGAACACGCCGTTTTGCGTCGACGATGGAGAGCATCCGAGCGAAGAATCACACAGAACACTTGAGACGCCTGCAGTTACGGTGGAATTGGTAGTGCCGTCCATGCGCATGCCGTTGTTGGCATGATACGGACCGCTTCCAGTATTGTTCGATCCGAACCACACCGTGCTGTTGTATAAGAATGCATACTCCGCCACAGAGCGCTTCATATAACGCGCAGCTAATGTGCGGGCATAGCCAACTCCGGCATTCGAAGTTCCCTTAGAGCTCAGATCCATCCACTGGACCGCACCACACTGATATGCCGGCGTCGGCGTGATCGCGGCGCTCCCGAGCGTGCCGCCTTCAGGGTCGTTCACTGTGTACGTAGTCGGTAACGACCCGAGGCCCGTCCCGCTGGTCATGACAGTGCCCCCCGCACTTGTATTGTGTGCGAGAAGCCAGCGGAAGTTCTCAAGTCCGGCTTCCGCGATACTGAGTGCTTGCTCACGCGCATAGAGTGCTCGGCCGTATTTCCCCTGCTCCATCGCGTAGCTCGTGATCGTTCCCACAATGAGCATAAAGACGCCCATGAAACCGATCACGAGCAGTGTCGTGATGCCGGATTGTGATGTTGTTCGCGTGTATTTCATATATCACATTTCAATGCCCTACAATGTTGCGCATCGCCGCCGACGAACGGATCGTCACCGGACCCGGGAGACGCGAAGTATCGGTGTCCACCGAAAGATTGACGGTCACGAATCGCACATCAGATATTTTCGTAAGATCCGCCATCTGTAAACCATTGGCATCAAAATAGGTGAATGCATTCATTCCTTGTGTGAGATTCTGCGCGTTGTCGGCGAGTACGGTGGCGCTCTCGGTGCCACTGTACACCGGCGGGTCGCCACTGGGATCGAGCACTCCTTGATATAAACTCGTACCTTGTACGTAGTAGTGCACGCGCTCTATTGCCGGATCTGTATCGATATTGGCATAGAGCACCAGGTCGTTGGCACCGAGTGAGACGATTGGGTATGCACCATTGCTTGCATATGCCGCCTGTCGGATCGTGCGTATCATCGTGTCGACGCCGTGCTGCGCCGATGTAATCGCGATCGCTCCCTGCAGGGTGTAACTGTTGGCACGATAGAAGTACACCATAGTGGACACAATCGCACCCATGATCATGGTGAACATGCCGATCCATACGAGGGTCTCGAGCAGGGTGAGTCCGCGACTGTCTTTTTGTTTTGTAAATCGCATACTCATTTAATTGAGTGAGACCGAACTCCGAGTGGAGCCGCTGACCGTTGGAGTGGTGGTGGATGTTGCAAATGATGATGCGGACACGACGAGCGTATATGCCCCCGTCGTGAGTCCGCTGAATATCGTTTGTCCGCACGCATCTGCAGTTTGCGTCGTATCATATCCGGTTTTATAGAGACGGACACTTGCGTACGAAATAGGTGCTCCCATTGCGGCAGAATGCACATCGACCGCGATCGCATTGGTCGTATGGGTCACAAAATAGATATCGCTCACCGTTTGTGTGTTGGGGGCGAGCGAGAACTTCGTACTCGACGCCAGTAGCACCGGATTCTCAGAGGAAGGATGACATGCCGATGCAATATCGTAGGTTGCGCCTGAAGAAACAAGCTCATAGGTATCCCACTCCATATTGGGAAGTATGATGCTCGCCGACGCACCACTGTTCTGTGTAGTGTTGTATTTATAAATAGTGCCCGACGGCCCTGAGCCTATCGTCTTTGCCCCCTTCAGAGTGAACGACACGTTCGCAAGTCGCTGCGGTCCGTAATCATAATCTACGTTCCATACATCGATCGAAGGCGTGCTTGATCCTGTGGAAGTAAACTGCGCTCCGAGCCGTATGCCCTGGTAGGTGGATGTTGATATGCCGCTGAGAGTAATCGGAGAAGCGGTGAATCCGGTGCTATTGCCCGGCAATTGAGCGTCCGGAATAAGCACAGAACCAGAGCTATCATATACACGGTACACAATCCCGGTGCCTGCCGGGACCGATGCGGTCCAGCTGAGCGTTTTCCACTTGGCCAGATACGCCGGCGTGATCGATATAGATTGCAGGCTCCCGGTCGAATCATACGGGGCGGTCCCGGAAAGACGAACGACACCGGAAGACACCGTCGTACTCGCACTCGTTGCGATCTTACTGCCGTCAGAAAATGGATCCGACCATGTCCCGGCCAATATCGGTATCCAGGTATTGATCGTCTTCTGCGAGAGCAGATCGATACTAAAGGTGCCCGATGTCGTCTGATTCGCGGATACCGTCAGATACCCCGGATTCGGACTTGTATTCTGTGCGCTCGACGCATATGTCTGGGCTGTCGAATATCCGTTCTTCGTCACCGTAATCTGGTATTTTCCCGTCGATGTCGCACCGATGAACGAGGCAATGCCTCCGGTATTGGTGTAGGTATTAAAATCAATATTCTGCGTTGTCGGAGTCGTTGAACTGTTCACGATATGGATCTGCGCATTGAACACGGGCTGTGCCGCGGCATCGACCACCTGAAGGGTGAGCGTGCCGCCGGGAACGGCCGACTCGATACCATTGCCGCCCGGACTCATACGCGAAAGGACCGTGATGTGACGCTGTCCGGTGCGTGATGTCCAATACACGTCGGATCGAAGTACTTTGTAGTCCGCGGTAATGCCGTTGGTATCCGCCGCTCCGAGCCCGTCGCCTGGATCATCTCCATACTCGATGAACGTGCGTCGCGTATACGAAATACCATTGAGCGAGATCTGCTCGATCTGCGGGATGATCCCGGCCGGGATACCGCCGATCGTGCCTACCTGGGAGTAGGTCAGACTCCGGATGTATTCCATGCGCTCATCGGCGAGCGCGATAGCGCCGGCGCGCGCTTTATTATTGAGGACCACATCGATCGAC
>CAIRSC010000023.1 GCA_903881205.1 uncultured bacterium
ACTCGCTTGAGAGAGGGGTGAGCGTACCGCGTTCGCTTGTATCATCTTGTTCCCAGATGTAAAATAGCTGTGTGAGTGCCATAAATGTGGTGCTTCCAAAGAAAGTCCTGAAATACCACCCGCAAGGGTGGTATTCAGTTTTGTACATAGGCTGAGCATTATCCATATGTGCTTCCTCCCGTCTTATCAACGGTCGTATATACTATGGGAATGGGGAGGTTGGAACAAAAAATACAAACAAACGAAAAGCGCGCCCGTGTTCGCCGCGCTATCCTGCTCACTCTCCACGGGACATCCGCGGTGGCCCTGGCACTACTGGCACCGAATGCATTGCAGCTTCTGCAATACATAGATCCAGATATGAAAAAGAAGCGCGATCCTGCAACGAGGATCCGCGAAGCGGCAAAGCGCTTAGAGAAACGAGGCCTGGTGCAGCGCACCGGAAACGGGTGGTCACTGACGAAAGCAGGTGAGCGGGAAGCATCTCTTGAGAAGGTTATGGACGACGTGGGGCGCCGTGCTCGCTCCCAAAAGTGGGACGGTCTGTGGCGCGTCGTTATATTCGATGTGTGGGAGCGCCGCCGTAAGACGAGAGATCGGCTCCGTATGCTTCTTGTTGAAACCGGCTTCGTTCGGCTGCAGGACAGTGTATGGATCTATCCTCATGAGTGCGAAGAATTCATTGCATATGCACGCATTGAGCTGAAGTTGGGGACAGGACTGCTCTATATAATCGCGCAGGGCATCGAAAACGAGCAGAAACTAAGGAGCATTTTCAAGCTCCCGTCTTTATAACGGTCGTAGTACTTACGGGAGATATGAAAGGAGGCGGTGTACTGTTGCCAAAGTCGGGGCGAGTGCTACCCTGATTTATAGGTTCCGCACTACAAAAGGACGTAGCGCGGAGGGCGGCGGCACTCACATAAGACTTTCACTTTTTGGAGCTCGCACCCGTCCTCCGCACTGCGCCTTTTTCTTTTGGAAAAAGCTGCAGTGCGGCATATGTCGCAGTATGCTTTTTTGAACAAAAAGATCTTTGCGGATCTAAATAAAAGTTTCAGCAAAAAAATCGTCTGCGCGAAGAAAATAAATTGAAAATATTCTTTGTAAAGTTACCGCGTCTAGCGAGGATTCAAAATATAAACTTGTTTACATTTTGTCCGAGCGACGACGCGGAAAGTCGAATGATTTGCATCTCGACTTATCCACATATATTTTTTTATTTCACACACGTTCGATACAACGGTGTAATAATTCATAAAACGCATTGAAGATTTTTTTCTTCGGCGCGGGTCGAGTTTAATACTCAAAGCAAAATTTACATTCTATGGCAAAGGCAAAAAAGGCTAAGAAGACAACAAAGAAGAAGGCAAAGAAGGCGACCAAAAAGCGCCGATAGTCCGCACAAAGGCCTCTCCATCCGGAGGGGCCTTTTGCTTTTGTATATTGGGAGCCAAGAATCTTTTTTATCGCATGAAAAGTCGTTTTGAGGTAGGATGTCCAGATGTCATTCCTGAAGAATCTATTCGGCGATGAGAACGCCACGGCATTGCGCAAGGCTCAGGCGATCGTGCCGTTTGTCAACGCGTTTGAGCCTGCAATGCAGGCGCTGACCGATGCCGAACTAAAGGCAAAAACACTTGAATTTAAGGCCCGAATTGAAAAGGGTGAATCGCTCGACGCACTGGCTGCGGAGGCATTCGCGACCGTGCGCGAAGCATCGCGTCGAACGCTCGGGCAGCGCCACTTCGATGTGCAGCTGATCGGCGGCATGATCCTGCATCAAGGCGATATCGCGGAAATGCGCACGGGCGAAGGCAAGACGCTCGTCGCCACGCTCCCGGCGTACCTCAATGCGTTGACCGGCAAGGGCGTGCACGTGGTCACCGTCAACGACTATCTCTCGCGCCGCGATGCAGTCTGGATGGGACAGGTCTATGATGCGCTCGGTATCTCGGTGGGTATCATCAATCACGAAGCATCATTCTTATACGATCCGACGCAGATCCCTGCAGAACTGAGAAAAGAAGAAGATGAGACGGTGGACGAGATCGGAAGCTTCAAGGTAGAACAGGACTTTCTGCGTGCCTGCACGCGCCGCGAGGCCTACGCGGCCGACATCACGTACGGTACCAACAATGAATTCGGTTTTGATTATCTGCGCGACAATCTCGAATATTCTCCCGGCCTCTTGCGCCAGCGTCTGTCGGAGACGGGCGGGTACAACTTCGCGATCGTCGACGAGATCGATTCGATCCTCATCGATGAGGCGCGCACGCCGCTCATCGTTTCGGCACCGGTATCGGACGCCGAATCGCTCTACCAGCGCTTCGCAGCAATCGCCAATACGCTGGTTAAGGATGAGGACTACACGACCGATGATAAGCACCGCCAGATCGTGCTGAGCGATTCGGGCATCGAAAAGGCCGAGCGCGCGCTTGGTATCGGCAATATCTATACCGACGCGGGCATCAAATTTGTCCACCATCTCGAAACGGCGGTACGCGCCAAAGCGATCTACGAACGCGACAAGGACTACGTGGTCAATAACGGTACCATCGTGATCGTCGATGAATTTACCGGACGCATGCAACCGGGCCGCCGCTGGTCCGACGGCCTGCACCAAGCGATCGAGGCCAAGGAGGGTGTTGAGGTACAGAAGGAATCACGAACCTTCGCAAGTATCACGTTCCAGAACTATTTCCGCCTCTATGCGAAGCTTGCCGGTATGACCGGTACCGCGGTCACCTCGTCGGAGGAATTCTATAAGGTATACGGACTCAACACCGTCGTTGTCCCGACCAATCGCTCGATCGCACGAGATGACCTCGATGATCTCATTTTCCAGAACGAATCCGGCAAATACCGCGCCATCGCGCGACAGGTGAAGGAGCTCCATGAGAAGGGTCAGCCGGTCTTGGTGGGCACGGTCTCCGTCGAAAAGAATGAGCTCCTTTCGGCACATTTCAAACAGGAAGGAATTCCACACGAAGTATTGAATGCGAAGAATCATGAGCGCGAAGGCGAGGTCATCGCGCAGGCCGGGCGACGCGGCGCCGTCACGATCGCTACCAACGTCGCGGGTCGCGGCGTCGACATCAAGCTCGGAGGTAATCCGGGGACCCCTGAAGCATACGAAGTGGTGAGGGGGCTCGGCGGCTTGTTTGTGCTCGGTACCGAGCGGCACGATGCCCGCCGCATCGACAATCAGCTCCGCGGCCGCGCCGGACGACAGGGGGACCCGGGAGCGACCCAGTTCTTCGTCTCGCTCGAGGACAGCCTGATGCGCATCTTCGCGTCCGACATGATCAAGCGTGTCATGGGTACCTTCAAGATCCCCGAGGACGAGCCCATCTATAATTCCATGATTACGCGCTCACTCGAGAAGGCGCAGTCGCGCATCGAGGAGCTCAACTTCGATTCGCGCAAACACGTGCTCGCATACGACGACGTGCTCAACATACAGCGCAAGTCGGTATACGCGCGCCGTAATGCATTGCTCACCGGCGGGAGTGTCGCGATCGATAACGAACTCGCCGAGATCGCGCTCGGTGATGAAGAGCTCGAAAAAATAATTAATGAGAAGAAAAACGAAATGGGCGATGCGTTCTACTCCACAATACAACGCGTGCTCCTGCAGGGGATCGATTATCTCTGGGTGGAACATCTTGAGGCGATGGAGTATCTGCGAAGCTCGGTAAATCTTCGCGCGTACGGCCAGCGCGATCCGCTCGTGGAATATAAGAAAGAGGGTCTTAAGCTTTTTCAGACGCTCGAAGAGACGTATGCGCAGCAGGCTGCAGGCGCGGTCCGTGGCCTTGCCAGTGCCCCAATATCTGTGGTCCAGCAGAATACGCAATCCGGCGCAGTTCAGCGGGCAATTTCCAATATTACCGCCCAAGCTGCACCCAGCGTAGTCGGCGAGATCGGCCGCAACGACAAGGTAACCATCACTAATGGTACCGAGACAAAGGAAATGAAATTCAAAAAGGCAGAGCCGCTGCTCGCCAGTGGAGAGTGGAAGATCGTTGCGTAGAGCCTATCTCGGTGCCCGAGATAGGCTCAATTTAGTGAGTATCTCGGGCGTACTCGGGTAGGCGAGTGTTGGAATCTGACAGACGATAAGAATGTTTTGGGGTCGCTATCTGCGGCTGGTGCCGCAGCGCTGAGTCTCGGCCTCGTCAGGCCTGCGAACACCCTAATACACTCTTATCGTCTTTTTAGTTGTTGGGCGGGGAAGTAAGGCTATCTTGTATCTGGATTTGGAGCCTTGCTGTCGCTGCTTTTGTAACCTTGTGGTCTAGAGCTGTGGTTGCTAGATTGGCATCAATGGAATACGAAGCAACCATCGGTCTTGAGATCCACGCGGAGCTTCGTACGAATACGAAGATGTTCTGCTGCTCGGCAAACAGCGCCGACGAGAAGCGTCCCAACGTGAATATTTGCCCGGTCTGTATGGCGCATCCCGGGACGCTTCCGGTGATCAACAAAGAGGCCGTACGAAGCGTTTTACGCGTGGGGGTTGCACTGGGCTCAAGGCTTGCCGACTATACCGAATTCGACCGTAAGAACTATTTCTACCCGGACCTCCCGAAGGGATACCAGCTTTCGCAGTATGAATATCCGCTCGTCTCTGGCGGCACGTTGAAAGGTGTCGATATCACCCGTGTGCATCTTGAGGAAGATACAGCATCATCGATCCACGACGACGCGACTGGGGCGACACTCATCGACTACAATCGTGCCGGAGTTCCGCTCATGGAGCTCGTAACCGAACCGGTGATCAAGAGTGCCGAGCAGGCGGGGGAGTTCGCGCGCGAGCTCCAGCTGCTACTGCGATATCTCGGGGTCAGTAATGCCAACATGGAAAAAGGTGAAATGCGCGTCGAGGCGAACGTTTCAATACGCAAAACGACTGATCCGGAGGGAGTTTTTGGCACGAAGGTAGAGATCAAAAACATCAACTCCTTCAACGTTATGGAGCGGGCGGTGCGCTATGAGCTCAAGCGACAGGAGGAGCTGGTGCGCTCGGGTGGCACGGTGGTGCAGGAAACCCGCGGGTGGGACGATGCAAAGCAGATAACCTTCGCACAGCGCGTCAAAGAGGGCAGTGCCGACTACCGATATTTTCCCGACCCTGATCTGCCGAGCCTCAGGCTCTCAGAGCTCGCAGGATTCGATACAGCGACACTTGCTGCGACCTTGCCGGAGCTTCCGCACGCTCGCCGTGAACGCTATCTCACTGCCGGGATAAAGCCCGACGATGCCGATCTCTATGTGCGGGACACCCGATTCGGAAATTTCTTTGACGCGGTGGCCAATGGCTACGATGTCGAATCGGTACTGCTGGCCAGCAACTACATTGCCAATGATCTGGTTAAAATCTTCCGCGATCGTGACTCTAAAAACAGCCGAGATATCCTTAGTCGAGATTCCCAAACAAATGACATGCTCGGTATTTCGAGTGATTCCTTTAGGAAGCTGATCGACATGATCCGTGCAAAGAAAATATCATCTCGCGCTGCAAAGGACATCCTTGCTGAGGCCGCAGCAACCGGTAACGATCCGGAGATCATAGCTGCCGAGAAGGGCCTTATGCAGACGCAGGACGCCGGCGCACTTGAGGCGGCCGTACAGGGTGTCATAGATCAGAATCCGACGGTGGTTGCAGACTACCGGGCAGGCAAGGAGGCGGCACTACAGTTCCTCCTCGGGCAGTGCATGAAGGTGCTCCGTGGTGCCGCCGATCCGGTCGCACTTGGCGACCTGCTGAAGAAAAAACTCGCCGCATAATCTTGCCGAGAAGTTATCAACATCTGTATCTCGGAGTACCGAGTCGCGTGCTGGTGGCGATGTATACTTTCAGATATGTCAGACGAGCTCTTTCTAGAAGGAAAGAATTACATGTCTTCCAAGCGTGCCGCGCAGTCTACCGGCTACGCGCAAGATTATATCGGCCAGCTGGCACGCGGCGGCCTCATTGATGCTCAGCGCGTGGGCGGCCTCTGGTACGTCTCTCTCGACTCGCTCAACGGGTACCAAAAGAATGCAGAAGCCTACAAGCCGGTCGTTCCCGGCCCGAAACAAGCATCGGACATAGATTCGATCGTCTCCTTCGACGGGAAAGATTACATTTCGGCATCCCGTGCTGCCAAATTAACGAGCTATAATCAGGATTATATCGGCCAGCTCGCGCGCGGCGGTAAGGTCCTCTCGCGACAGATCGGCAACAGATGGTATGTAGAGCGCGAGGGACTTCTCGCCCACAAATCACAGAAGGATTCGATGCTTGCAGCGGTGCAATCAGAATCCGTCGGTCTCGTGCTGCCAAAAGTTCCAGAAAGGGCACCGATTACGTACCACAACGACGAGCCGCTCCTTACGTATACCAGTGATAATCGTGATCTGATGCCAGTACTTGAGAGCAAGCCAGATCCTATCGCTCAGGAACTAGGCCAGGAATACAATATACCGATCCGAATCGTACGAACGGTACCGGCAGTCCCTACGCCGAGGGTTGCTATGAAAACCGCACCATTGGCAAGAAAACGGATATCCGATATAGCTATATCTAGAGCCATAGGGGCGGGGGCGGCACTCACATTCGTGATAGTGCTTTCATATGGTTTTGTGACGCTCAAGGAGAAGTCGGTATATACAGTAAATTTTGGTAACGCTACTAAAATGGTCAACCATACCGCTCTGACCGCGAATGCTGCAGATGCCTTCAATAATGTACTCAGCATTATTGAAGGCTGGATTACTCCTGAACTCGTATACGTCCGACCCGCTGGTAAGAATTAAGATCCGCGCTTCAGAGCTTTGTAAGTACTCAGTACGTACCTTAAGTCGTACTATCAATAATATTGTACGCCGTACTTGTCCCGACAATCCGCTCGTTGCAATATTCTATAGCCGAGATATCTAGTAAATCTGAATCTCGAGTCAGCGAGACCTCTAAGATAGCATTCGTACGGGTGCCAGTTCGTGCCCCATACTGATAACGTGTTCATTAAAAATATACTGACGAAGCAGTGAAGTGTACTGAATATTCTTGTTATTCGATCATACAAACCATCGCAATAAATCACATTTTCAAATAGATCATTTTATGAAAAATTAATTAACATATCCACAGTGTGAATAGGCTGATTTGCGCGATGCCACCGAAATGACTAGTAAACTGTAGATAAATCGGCGATCAGCCATTTTGATTCAATGAGCGATTCAATTTATTTTAATGGGTGTCGATATGTTTCTGCTACCGACGCATCTCGGAATTCAGGCCTATCCCGTGACTATGTGAGCAAAATGTGTCGCGATGAAAAAGTACAGGCGCGACGTATAGGAAAGAATTGGTACGTGGAAGATGAGTCGTTTCGCTCCTTTTTGCTCCATCAAGAACAAGTAAAAAATGAACGCAGTGACCTGCTCTCGCAGGAACGGATCAATGAGTATCGTGCCGGGATGGTATCGATTTCGGGATCGAAAATAACGACTCATATGAGCAACGCCGCAGCAGTGCCGGCACGTGCAGATTATTTTGGAAGTGTGGTACGGGGCGGAGATTTCATGTCGCAGGCGACATCATTTACAACTGCGCCCGGTATAACCGATGCACTGCGTTCCTCGGTACAGAATTCCATTGCTCTACCGCCGAACTTTGCGCTTCCGATGACGCATTTGCCGATACATGTGATCACACCTGTTTCGGAGCTAGTCCATAAGATTGCAGCACTCGCGTTGGCGATTACGCTGACACTGGGTACGTATGCGATCGTTAATCCAGAATTTGGAGAATATGCGGCCGGCTCACTGCGGAGTGCGAGATATTCGATCGCGAATTCATACACAACGACCAGTAACGAATTCGGAACAGTGATGCTGCAAGCGCAGCAGGGACTTGCATACGCTGCCACTGACCCGAAGGCATTTGTCGCTTCGGCATCGGATGCCATCGTCTTTTCAATTCCAAGTTCTATCACACGTTTCGCGCAGCTTTTGAATGCGAGCATTGATTCCACACTCTATACAGTATTGTTTCCACAACAACTCAATAGCAATACATCAACTACCAGTCGCATCGGGTCGAGCGTCGCATTGTCGACCATTAGCATTAGCGCACATCGCATAGTGAGTAATACCGGTACGGTCCCGGCGTCGCCCACCCCCGTCGTCACCCAAACCATCATCCAGCAACCCGTCATCCAACGCATCGTACAGACACAGTCCGCATTCGCAGGAGTCAGTCAGCAATCCCTCACCGACCAGCTCCAACAACTCGACAACAAACTCTCGAGCC
>CAIRSC010000024.1 GCA_903881205.1 uncultured bacterium
CTAGGCGGATGGAATACGTAGCGTTTTTACTAGGGGTCAACGTAGGGCGGCGGATCGTCAAGATGGCTGACCTGAAGGCTTTGATGGAGAAAGAGAGTTACACGGATGTCCGCACATTCCTTGCGAGCGGGAATGTCCGGTTTTCGGCAGATTCCATAGGACCGTCCTATGAAAAACGAGACAGGTTGGTGAAGAAGCTCGAATCGGTGTTCGCCAAGCAGTTCGGATTTGATGTGGATGTCATCGTGCGCACGGTAGGCGAGCTGGAAAAAATTATAAAGGACCGTCCTTTTAAGAGGGTGGTGGTGACCAAGAGTACGCGGCGATATGTGACGTTCCTCTCCGAAAAGCCGTTGAGTCCCATGAAAGCACGGCGGATCACGCCGGAGTACGAAGTACTCAAGGTGACGCCGGATGCGGTATATAGCGTGCTCGAGATCAATGCGCAGGTGAAGACGCCCGACATAATGAAGCTACTCGGGCAGTCGTACGGGAAGAAAATAACTACCCGTAATTGGAATACGATCGAGAAGATTCTTGGCACATAAGAGCGGGGGACTTGCTTTTTGCAGTATAAGTTGCATAGTCTACGGTAGTAGAAGCTGCGCACCGCGCGGCAACGCATTACGGTATGAAGGAGTCTCGGCCATGAAGACCCTGATTGCGGCAAGTTTGGCGTTGACCGTGTTCACTGCATCTGTGCACGCCGATGAACGGCGTGCATGTGCGGCGCCGGCGCGTCAGAATTTCTCGGCGACTTGCCTGGGCAAGTCGACGCAGAATTTTTCCCCGAAGGAAAAGGGTATCAACTATTGCCCGATCCCGAAGGAGAACGAGATCCCGACATCATAATCGGGAGTCGAATCGAAGAAGCGAAGGCCGGACATCGTTCCGGCCTTCTTCTTTTGGAGATAGGCGGGCGGATATTGCATTTTCTGGGGCTTTAGTGCATACTCCTGACACGTTCTATGACAGCCGAAACAACAGCAAAGAAGTCCGCCAAGCGGGCAAAGAAGGCGGATGGCGCTCATCGTTTGCGCATCCGTGTCCGAGCATATGAGCACGGAGTACTCGATGGTGCAGTAAAGCAGATCATCGATGTCGCCGCTCGTCACAATGCGACTGTTGTCGGCCCTGTCCCACTTCCGATCGATATCAAGAAATACACCGTCAACCGCGGCGCCTTCATCGACAAGGACTCACGCGAGCAGTTTGAAATGCGAATCCACAAGCGCATGATCGACATCCTCAATCCTGAGGCGAAGGTCATCGAGGCCCTCACCAACATCGATCTGCCGAGCGGCGTATCGATCGACGTGAAGATGATGTAATATCCACTCTCCTCAAAAAAGTAAAATCCCCGCCACGTGGCGGGGATTTCTTTTTTGGCGCGGCATCAGCCGCAAAGATCAGTTTCGTTGTCGCGCGATGATACGGCGGTCTCGTTCGGCATATCCGCCGATAGCACCGACCATACACGAGAGCAGCGGGAAGGTGAGTGCGAACAAAGCTCCCGCCGATTTCCCATGCACTTTCGCGAACGGCAGAATGTCCGCGATCATGCCCGTCGGATAGATCCATCCGAGCGTGAGCACGATGCCGCCCGTCCAGCCGATGAGCATGCCCCAGAAGACATGTTCTTTGAACGTGAACGGCAAGAACATGGCGAACACCAGGGGAAAGATCGCCTCGCCCCGGATGACCGACATACTTTCCTGAAGCAATCGCACGTCGACCTTCTCGAAGCTCGTGAGATACGTTCCGACGATGATCGGGATCAGCATCGCAACCCGACTCCATTTCACCGTTTCGCGGTCATCTGCGTCGGGAATGAAGAATCGCTTCACGATCTCGATCGAGAACACGTCGCCCGCGCTCGCAAGAAGTGATGCGAGTGCGGTCGCCAGGATGATCAAGAGGACGATCGTCACCCCGATGATCCCCCAGCCGGGAAGCACGTCGCGCAGGATCGTGAGCATCGGTATTTGCCCGGCGGCCAGTTTGTACCCGAGCGAGCGGGCGAGGAAGCCGAATGACCCAAAGATGAGGCCGGCCACCCCGAAGAGGAAGCCGCCGCCGAAATAGGTCATGCGTACGACCCGCTTTTGTACTGCATACGCACGTTCAGCGAGGTCCGGATTGCAGATCGGGCCGCCCAGAAGTGAGATGCCGAGTGGAATGCCGACGAACCAGAGAACTTCCCACGGCGACATCTGTGACATGGCGATCATGGGGCCCTGCGACACGAAGTCGTGGGTCCCGAGGAGATAGATGACACCGATCGAGACGCTGCCGATGAGCGCCATCTTTACCTTGTCGCCGATCATTGCTCCGAGCAGGCCTCGCGGCGCTACCAGAAGGAACGCGAGTGCACCGATAACCACCGACGTTTCCCAGGCCGGCACGCCGGTGATCTGGGAGAGCCATTGGCGGATGCCGGTGAGTGTGTACGCGACCGCGAAGATGAGCGCTCCGAACGTGGAGAAGAACATCATCGTGCGGACGCCGGGCCCGAAGATCGAGCCCATCGCCTGCGGAACGGTGTACCACTTCTCGTTGCGCTCATGCATCATCGCTTGGAGCTTCGGCGCAATGAATCCCATCAGGACCATTGCGGCGACGTTCGGAACGAGGAATGCGAGAAAGTGATATGGACCCTGGTAGGCGAGCGCACCCGAAACGATGAACGCAGGTGCTTGCACCCAGTTCGCCGTCAAGGTGAGGGTCCCGGTCAGGGGACCAACATCACGGTCTGCGACGAGGAAGGATTCGCCCGTAGGCTGTTCCGATTTGCGCGACAGTGCCCACAGCAGGAAGCATCCCGCTGCAGCCACAAATAGCATCATCAATGTCATTGTTCGATCCCTTTGCGTAGGACCATGTTCACCGAGAACAAGGCTTTGGAAACCATATCAGAAAGCCGAGGCGCGGTCTAAGTATTGCTCTCGTGGGTGTATGATGGGGGCCATGCTTATCTGCTTGGGAGGTTTTCTGGGGAGCGGACGGCGGATCCTCGCGAGTAAAATAGCCCAAAAACACGGCTTCAAGCACTACGATATTGGGTCTAAAAAAATACATCGCAGCCTGATCGGCGACAGCGGACACGTGAAAGATGTCGTTATGAGCCCGAATACCGACGAGCTTCGTATGCTCCTGTATCGGAAGATGGTCGAAGAATTACCGGTGGCATCGAAAATGTACCCTGACCTTATTATCGATGACGCATTTCACCGGGAAGAAGCACGTGAGTATTTTTTCTCCGAAGCCAAAAAATACTTCAACCGAGTCGTCTTCGTATGGATAGATTCCGCCGAACCCGACGTTGCTGTACGGATGCAGCACATGAAAGAGGTCGGTATGATCGAGAGTGTCGAAGGCGCACTACTCAAAAGACAGCGTACTGCCGCCAAGTTTCAACCGCTGCATCCGGGTGTGCCCGTATTTACCTGTGTAAAAGGGGATGATGCCGAGGCGGATGCGCTCTGGCAGCTCATCAAAAGCAATTGACCGGTCTACAAGAAGTCGTTATCAGGCTGCGAAAATTCCGCGAGCTCGTCTTGCTTGAGGAAGCGCATGTTCTCATCAATGTGAGAGAAAGAAAATTGATTCTTGAGAAGGAAGTAGCGAGACCCTCGCTTGGTCTTGTGATCACGGTAGTCAGCGTCTTTCGTGAAGTCATAGATGACGTCTTTGCACACCCATTTATATGATTCCCATGTGTCTTTGATGCGCTTGTCGAGATTATTCATGCTCCATACCTGGAATTCTTCTGTGTTGTAGAAGGGGGCATAGTGCGTCTGGCGATATTCATTCGTAATGTGCGGCGCATTGCGAGGGCTCGCATAGGTCAGCACGAACATGTTCACGAGCTGCCATTTGAGGCAGAAGTTGATCCACCAGAAAAAATCGTGATTGGTCGCTATATCGATCGGTGCGGCATTGCGTAATCGCTCGAAGGTATCCATGAAAAGGTTCGTCATGGCGGCGTCCTGCGTCATGCCATCGAAAAGTGCAAAAATAACGTCACGACTGTACGGCCTATTGATATATGACTCGCCGTACTTCGCGATGAATTTAGCTACCATGTCGGAGCCGAAGAGCTGGTCGTTGTGTTCTCCGTTGACGATGAAGTAGTCGCCCCCGAGGAAAAGATAGGGCGCCATGGTGCCGGGCTCAAGATCGATCTTCCCGCGAAGATGATCGTAATAGAAGTTCGGATTCTCCGCGATGGAATCTTCGGACATCACGACAGTGATGTTGTCCCGCTGCGCAGGTGTGGAATTTTTAAGAAGCGAGACCAGGACGCAGGTGCTGTCGATGCCTCCGGACCAGAACACGTACATTCGGACACCGAGGTCGTCCGCGCGCTTCAGAAGTTCCTGCGCACGCTCATTACACAGTTCCTCGTAGGTCTTCGGCATCGGGCGTAGCGCCGGCATCGGATAGAGTGACTTGGTCCGCACCGGTGCTTTGATGGTTCCTGTGCGGTCCAAAAACATCACGCCCCCGGTATAGATCTTGAAAAAATAAGAGAACTTTTTCATCCCCGGCAGCGTCTGATTGACCGGAAGCGCCGGAAGGTTGCAGTCGTAATAAAAAAGATCGGATTTCATATGTATTAGCCGCGGTTGTTATAGAAATCGCTCACGATCTGGGTCATTGCCGCCGGATCGTTCTCTTTCTTTATCTTGTTGAAGAATTTGATACGGAGGATCTCGGTCTGTGCGAGCATTTCCTCGTGCAACTTCGCTTTGAAGAGTATGTCGTCGGCAGCTTGCTTGAACGGAATATTCGCGTAATCCGCGTGCTGTATCACGAACGGGAACTCGGTGATACGCGACTCGTCATAACCGGATTCTTTGAATCCGCGTGCATGGTCTTTTTTTGCTATATAGACCGTCTGCTGAAAGTTGATGAAAGGCTGGTCGGTGATGCGTGCATAGTTGATGCCGTGGATGATCTTGCTGATGGCATTGATGCGGGCGACGGCGATGCGGGAGCGCTCGCGTACTTTTTCCGTGAGATGTGTCTGCAATGTCGGGACGAAGATCCGTTCCGGATATTTCCAGGTCCATGATGCATAGGTGGCGGGATCGATGCCGGTCAGTGGTGTAACGTCTGCACCCTTGGCGGGTCTGAGTCGTCCGGTATAGAACGTGTCCGCCATTGATTCTGCGACCACGACCATTGCAGAGTCATGGCCATGGAGCGCCAGTATGATGCCGCTCGGGTATTCAATGAGTGCGCTCTGCGGGAGGGTCTGCATCGATCAAGTATATCAAAAGTCCCATCGTGCATTATAAAAAGAAAAAGAGCCGGCAAACCTGAGGTTGGTCGCCGGCCCATTTCGTGTTTGCACGTTCAGCACGTGCAAGAGTAGCGTACCCGCTCAGGATTGCAGCCCAAACAAGTACTCCTAAGGTCAATGTACAAGCTGACGCATGAAGCGTCAATGATGAGCGATAAGTACCGGCGGGCGACACCGCCGCCCGCCGGACCGGCGCGCTTTTTTATCAGCAGGCCTCCTTACGGCTTATCTCCAGAGGACTTTCTGGAACTTCGCCGGCAGCCCCATCTCATCGTCATCTGAAGCAGATGTCGAATCGATCGAGGGGGCAGTGCACGAGTGCTGCCTTGTTGCTGTCGAAGCCGCTGCAACGGCCCCGACAAGCAAAAGCGCAACCAACGTTTCCCGCATAATACCTCCTTTATGCGAGCGGGCGCGGGCGCTACTCTAGAACCCGCTTCACCCGACCCGTCGTAGGGCATCAAGACGCTACCACGATACCTATGCTTAAACAAACGGGTACTTGACTTTAACCCTAAATAGGTCTATAATACTAGACAGAGCTGCGATGCGGATAAAACCGCTCAACCCCGCAGCCGGAGGGAAAGTCATGAAAATCCGTCGTTTGGCCATCATTGGCCTCACTCTCGCCGGCGTTCTGTGCACCGCGTCTGTCGCTTCGGCGAAATCGTGCGAAGAGCACGCCGCGATCTGCATGAGCAAAGGCGGAACCATAGCGCGCTGCTATGGCCCTGCGGTTCAGCAGTGCAAGCAGACCAATCAGTACGTCGGTCCGTACAGCGGCAAGGTCTTCCGCGCCAACGGCCCGAAGAAGCGCGTCAACTAAATACTGCGTCGTTGCGCAGGAGCAAAAAGAAAGGCGGGCATCAAGCTCGCCTTTTTATTTTATTGACCGACGACTTTGGGTACGCCGAAGAGTCCAAAGCGGTAATCAGGGACAGTGCTTCTCGTCTGCGTGAATATCTCGTAGCGTTTCAAACAGATGGCATTGTTTCCGCAGATAAGTTCTGGATCATTTTTCGCGTGAGACTTTACTTCAAGCCATTTGAATGCACCCTGATAACAAATATTTCTCCGCTCCTCCTCTTTTATCGCTTCGCAATAACCGTACATTTCACTTTGGGCCGCGTATAGGAAGCGCGGCACCACACCGAGCGTGCAGGCTGTCCGATCAGAACTCTCCGTGAGTTGGTCACAGAGTGATTCAAGCGCAGCCGCGTCCGCATTCAGATACCCGAACAGATCACTCGAAATACCGATGCCGGTGAAGCAGTCGGCTCTATCATGAGCAGTGAGAGATTCGCATGCCTGAATCGCTTTCTCTAATCTTGCGGCTGGAGTATCGATACCATCTGCAATGAAAAGAGGTTTCTGGTACGCGCTCAAAAATAAATAGCAGGCGTTGCGATATTGTTGGGGGAGTGCACTGCACGGGTAGGTGTAATCACCACTTCGTGTTTCCGGCTGTTTTTCTTCTTCGGTCGCGAAAAGCACGTTGAGGAACGCTCCCGACCGCTCCATAAAGACTCCTTGATAGCATGCCTCACGGCGCAGTGTGCTTGATGCGACCGTGTCGCACACGCCAAGCGCCGGCATATCTTCACCGGCGGCGATGTACGCCACATGACCGATGGCGTGACATGTCGAATCGCTGTTCTTGCAGTACGAAGTACCGATCTTCTTCAGTTCTGCGGTACCCATGTGCGCAACATCATCTTCAGAATATATCTCGCCCATCTGCGCAAGGACACCCGCTCCTATGACGCCATGTGTACATGCAGAACGGCACGCGCTCGTGCACTGTGAGAGTGCCTGTTCAATGGAGCCGTACTTCTTGTAGCTATTCTCCCCGACGATGTGTCCGATCGGGTGGCAGCTGTTGACCACCGTGGATGCGGTCGTTGTTGCAGTGATATACGTCATGATGTCACCGACCGAGTATGAACGCAGCAGCTTTTCTATCGAATCATTCAGACACGCCGGTGTTGTGTTGGGAGCGCCCGGAGCCGGCGTTATGAAACAATCATCGATCGACCCGAGAGACATTTGAGCGTTCGCTATATATCGAACGCCGATGAAGTATCCGAATCCGCACACGATCACGAGCGCCGCTATCGCGAGGATCTGTTTTTTTCGAGAACCGAAGTGCATGGGCTTCATGGGAAGGGGTGCGGCCATGGATTCAGTGTATCAGCCGCCGCGTATCCCAGTTTCGCGGGCACTTCTTTCAGCCGCTTCGAATCCAGTGTAGCCGCGTATTCGGATAGATACAGTGGAAGCAATTGCGGGACGATCGTGCGGACCACATGGTATCCGAGCGTGCGGAGCACCTCATGGTGGTGTTCGTATACGAACACTTCGTAGCCAGCACCATGCTGCTCGAATTGCGCCAGGACATACGCCAATTGTTCTTTCACTGTCAGGTTCTGAGGAGTCGCTTTGATCAGTTCTCGCGGATCTTGCATGCGGCCGGATGTAAAAAATGCGAATTCACGTGACATTTTTAAACCTCTCCACATACTGAGTCGTTCCTTCCGGCCGATCTGTTTATCGGAAAATGGTTTGTAATCTTCGGACAGGGCATAGGGAGGGAGCGTTCCCGAATGCGCACTTACGACCAATGCCTCCACTGCGCTATGAATGATATTTTCTTTGAGATCAAAGCCTGTAGATGAGCCGACAGCTATCTGATGATCCTCGGTATCAGTGGGGTCGGTCACGATACAGGTGACAGAAGGAATATTGATGTCGCTCGTGGTATTTACAAATTTCATATCGAGCCGATACCGCGCTGCATATGCGATCACTTCATCGATCTCGGTGTCTTTCAGGCTTTGTACATCAAGAATGGGGGGAGCGATATGATTGAGCCAAAATATAAGAAAGCCATCGCGTTGTATATGTTCGAGGAGTCCTGCTAGAACTGCTTCGTCCTTACTGAAGTGTCCCGCGCAGCCCGATGTGGTCGGACGCAACAACGCTTTTTCCGGTTTTGAAGCTATGTGGCCATGATCATAATTCCAAAAGACCAACTGAGCGGGCAGAAGTACGCGTTTTCCCGACGGATACGCTTCGCCGGTCACCCATTTGAGTGGTGTGTCCTCGTCCACATCGAATTCCGGAAACGCAGACTTTTGCCACGGAAGATACGTGTTGAGCGTGCTGATATCGAGTGCGGTGCGTCGCTTCGCAAGAAGTGAACTGGCCGATGCCTGTATGAGCGAAGCATCGGAATAGATCGAAGAAAAATATCGCTCAAGTGTTTCGCCGATCGCTTTCGACATGGCTTCTTCGGGAGAAAAACTTCCGCCGAAGCCCATGGTGCTCACGCTGCGTCCGTCGGTCTGCCTGCTCGGGTCAAAAGAAAGTCCAAAGTTAGTGATCTTAGGGCGGTCATTAGCGATCGGTGCTGTTTGAAAGCGGGGCTGGGCAATGATCTTCTTCTCGAACAAGAAATTCAGAAGCGCCTGCCAGTTGAGAGGGAACCCGCTTCCTGCAAAGAGCTGCTCGTCGGAGACGGGATCGATCGAGCGAAGGTGCTCAAAAATATATGTACGCAATGCATCTTCTATATCGGCGGTCGACTTAAAACGGCCGCAAGGGGCAGAAAGCTCTTTCGCTATCTCTTCGCGGGTACGGATCAGTGCTCGCGCGAACGATTCGTACTGTGCTGCACTGACGTTTCGTTCGCTTTGCATCGTGAGGTCATTATAACCATCCGGTACCTTTTAGTAACAAAGTCACCGAGGTAGTATGCGCTGTATGTATATCGACTTTTCCTCCCTTTTCCATCAGTCGTCCAAGGATCGTTCAGGGCAGGGGCGGGTCAGGATACCGCTTGATACGGCAAAATATCCACCAGAATGGAAATCGCTCTCCTATAAAACCTACCCTCGACTGGAAAAGAAGCCACTCGACCCGCTTCAGAGAAGTGAGGGCGTGTTCAAAACGATATCGACACGAAGATCTTCTCACAATTTCTCACGCAGGCAGCTTACCCTGGCCGAGATATCTGCCGTCCTTAAATACAGCGGTGGGATCGTACACGCGACGAAGGGGGAAGCCCACCGCGCACAACCGTCAGGGGGTGCTCTCTATCCGATCGAAATGTACCCGATCGTCTTTTCTGGCTCTTCGGAGATACCTGCTGCGGTATATCACTACAATGTAAAAGATCACGCCCTCGATGTGCTCTGGGAGCGTGCATTCACCAAAGAATATCTATCAACGCTGTTCACGTATCCTTGGGCGCAAGATGCATCGCTCGCGATCGTGCTTACCGGCGTGTTTGATCGCAATCAAATAAAATATGGCGAACGCGGATATCGGCAGATACTTATAGAAGCAGGGGCGATCATGCAGAATGTATATCTGGTCGCTCAAGAGCTCGGGCTTCAATGCACCGCCATAGATGGGGTCAACGAGCCCAACATTGAAAAGCTCCTCGATATCGACGGTGTGTCCGAATCGGCACTGTGCTCGATCTTGATCGGATGATCAATCGTTCTTTCGGGTCAGACAATACAATTCATTGGCGTAGGTCGGAAGGAAGATGCGCTTCGTCGATCCATTGTATGCGATCTTATTGACGATCCGCTCGGTCGTTTGAAAGAAAGATATCTCTTTGCCGGTCAGAGGGTCGAGCTCGTAGAGCCGCCCATCGTTGGAGCCGCAATATAATTTCCCATCGATGATGGTGGGTGTCGCAAAAACGCGCGACTCCGTCTGATACTGCCAATTGACCTGCGCAGTATCGATATCGATACAGACGATCCTTTTATCGAGCAGTCCCATGTAGAGACGCCCTCCGAAGAGGAAGGGGGAGGAGTAAATCGGCTGATAGGTCTCAAGGCTCCGAACATACGTGCCCGTTTGGGCATCGACCATATATATAGTGTGGTCCCACGAACCAAAGATCAGCAGGCCCCGGTCTTCGTCAAACACTAAACCGCCTCGCACGTCGGTCGGTCGTTTGAACTGCCAAAGCAGGGTCCCGGTCTGCGCATTGAATGCGAATATGTCCCCATTCTGACTGCCGACCGCGACCATATTGAATTTCTTTGAATACGCGGGTGAAGAATGTACATATGACTCGACTGTCGCATGCCATTTCCTTTCTCCGGTCCGGGCATCAAATGCGGCGATCCCGCCTTGTTTATTCCACAGACCGAACTCCAGACCCACGAACACCACTCCCAGGTCCTCTGCTACACATGGTGACGAGCCGATCCAGTCGGCGTCAAAGTTGATCCATTTTTTCTTACCCGTTTTCGTATCAAGGGCATAGAAATTGCCGTCGTATGCTCCGAAGAAGAGTGCGTCATCAAAAAGCGCCGGGGAAGAAAATATCCGCTTCTTCCCTGAGCCAAAGAGTGTTTTGTGACTCCATGCGACCGATCCGTCCGACTGATTCAGTGCCCACATCGTGCCGTTGTCGGAGCCAAAATACACACGTTCTGTATCCACCACAGGAGCAGACTTAGGAAGTACGAGTTCGAAGCGAGGATCTTCTGAAGAAAATTTCCATTGGACCTCGAAGGGGACAGTGGGCGCGGGGGTACGGCTCAATTCGGACGCAAGCAGTCCTCCCGTCTTTGGGAGATCCGCGAGCGTGAAGATCGACCAGATACGGATATTATTCTCAGTAAAGTATTCATAGTACGAAGCGTCCCGGAACGCGACGATCACACATACCTCAACCACTTTTTTCCCCGCGGCCTTGAGTACCTCTACCTGGCGGATAATGCTCTTGCCGCTATTGAGGCCATCGTCGAGCAGTATGACCGGATCGTCTGTAAGAGCACCCTCTATCTGTCGCTGTATACCATCCACTTTTCTCGACTTACGGGAATAGAACGCATTGAGCGAGCGCCCATGTTCCTGTGCTTTCATGACGACTCCGCCGACGAGGGCGATCGCCGTGGTCTCGAGGCCTCCCACCTGGAACGGTCCGGTATCTTTCAGATGTTCCCAGAAGAGTTCGGAGATCGCGTTGAGAACGTTGGGCTTCAATATCACGCCTTTAATATTCAAAAACCATCTAAATTCTCCGCCGTCCTGTGCAACGAGCTCGCGCTCGTTCTTTGTGATAAGAGCGTGCTCGGTTATTTCCGAATGCACCATCGCTTTGTGATCTGACGTCATATCACGAATACGTTTCAGGCTGATTGTACCATTGTGCCTTTATTTTTTTGACGAAACAGATGCCTTTATCCACCATCAGTGATAGACGTACGCACGCGATGACATATACTGAGCGCATGAATGTGTTGCTCGCGCTGAAAAAGATATCAAAGATCGGTATGTACCTCGCGATATCGGTCGTTGCGTTCTTCATCGCTCTGTTTTTCGGGAGCCGTACACAAGGTCATCATGTCGCCGGCGGGCAAGATCTGGTTCCGCTCGCTCACGCCGATGCAGGGGGCAGCGCCGGATGCGGAGGAGATGGTGGATCAGGTGGTTCAGGTGACGGAGGAGATGGTGGTGGCGGAGGAGGTGATGGTGGCGGAGGTTCTTCAACGGGCGGAGGGGGATGAACATTAAAATCAACATGAACTCAAACAAATATTTTTCCGTAGCGATCGAAGTGCTCGCTGTACTCGTCATATTGGCGTGCTTCGGCGGATACTTTATATATCAGAAGATACGGACCATGGGCGCCGCGACGGGGAATCAAGCAGCTACCGTAGTGACCGAGCAGAAAGTGGCGGTCGCATACAATGATATTGAGCACAAACTTCAGTATGCGCAGGAAGATCCTAGTCTGGTGAGTGCCCTCACGGCGTTCAGAGAGATCGCAGCAGATACCAATAACTCTCCCATTGTTCGCGCTCGTGCGCTCAACGGGATCAACTATGCATACACCCAGTCCAATTTCGATGCCGAAGATGTGCAGAAAGTTGTTTTCAGTACGCCTCCTTTCTCCGCATACTACACAGCGCCCTCACAAGTGACTGTTGATCCGCTGCATCCAGAAAGTGGCAGCGAGGTAGCTGCCGTTGAGAGCGCGCTCGTAAAGCTCAACGAGCTCTCCAACTCATTGATCCCCAATCACTATGCGATCAGTCGTATGGAGGTCGCGAATATTTTTGCCTATCAGCGAGATGTGGCCGGAGAGACATCCACTAGTACCAAACAGCAGATCGGGCAGACATACGCCCTGAAACAAAAGCAGCTGATCGCCGCATATGATGCCTTGGGCGGATTAGGTGCCGAGAAGTCCGAATATTCTCTTTCGATGTACATTCAGATCATGTTCGCTCATGCCGGCTCCGTATCATTCGTCGGAACCACGCTTGAGGATAAGGACTATCTGGCGCGCGGGGAAAAAGAGTTCAATGACGTGATCGCGCTCGGAGATGCGTATCCGCGTACAAGCGCGAACGCTGTCGCTATACGCAATCAGACGCTGCTTGCACGTATCTTCTACATTTCGTTCTACTGGAAAGAATACAAAGTGTCGAACCCACAAAAAATGAAGGATGTGATCCGACCGCTCACCGACCTGAGCGTAGTGCAAGGTACGACCGTATATAAGGAGTATCTGCCGAGCCACAAAGACGTAAAAGTTCCGCCATTCACTGTGCTGCGCGCAATGGCAAAACAAATGCCGGAGCTCAAGACCTTCCTGACGGGATTAGGGTGGGTATTCTAATTCGTCTCCAGAATACATATGCGACGTACGCGCTCAGGCGCATTCAAAAAGCATCGCACAAAACTTCTTCTGCTTTGCTGCGCACTTTTGATAGTGATCGCAACAGGCGCTGTGTTTTCGACGGACCTGCGATGGTGGCAGGAGCGGGCACTGCTCGCTCTGCACCCGTCCGGGGAAAAGGCGTTCGCCTATGCCGAGCGCCATTTCAACGCACAGAGAACGGCAGACTACAGCATTGAGCGAGCGCAGTTCTTCTTCGCGAAAGCCGCTCTCTTTGACCCGACGATCCCATACCTGTATCACGAATTGGCTCGGATCGCCTTTCTCAGAGGTGATTTCAAGAATGCGCTTGCGCTGATCAATTTACAGATCTCGCTCCACGGAAATGAGACACCCAATTCGTACTATATTCGCGGGCTGATCGAGGGGTACATGGGGTCGTATGAAGCATCGGCTCAAGATTACGAGTATTTCCTGCGCACCAATCCTATGAATTGGGCAGCGATGAATGATTATGCGTGGGCACTTTTGAAAGTAGGGCGCTACCAAGATGCCGCGATCGTCACCAATGAAGGACTGGAACTCTATCCGGAGAATGCGTGGCTCCTCAATTCCAACGCGATAGCGCTTTATGAAATGAATGCATATTCGGCCGCATACTCATCCATACAAAAAGCATCTGCAGCACTTGATTCGATCACCGAAGCGCAGTGGTTACATGCGTACCCTGGCAACGATCCAAAAATGGCGGGCGAAGGCGTTGTCGCTCTGAAGACATCGATCTCCGACAATATGCACATGATAGTGCTCGCACTCGGGACGAGTACTGTACAATAGGGAATATGAACAGCAGCTCTCGATCGCAGAAAATATTCGGAAGCTCGTTTCGGATCGAGGTCGCGATCATCGCGGCATGTGTACTGTTACTCGGACTGCTCTCGTTCATCTCTCCCGTACAAAAACCATTCGCTTCTGCCGAAGTTACATTTACAGACGCGTCTGCACGCGGACTCGCGATCGTTCCTGCATCTTGCCCATCGACCCCTGATTTTGCCGGTCAATGCGATGTTCCTATTACGTGTTCCGATCCGGTGTTGGCGGCGCAGTTCGGCATTAATTGCACACCACCGGACCCGACCATATGCGCCAACGGATACGCACTCGTGAACGGCGTCTGTGTACCCCCGACCTCATGCCCTACGGGCTATGATCTCCAAAGCGGCGTCTGTGTTCGAACTTCGTGCCCTGCGGGCTATCAGCTTCAGGGTAATAGGTGTATCGCCGGTACGTGTACGGCACAATACCAGTGCTCGGGCAGCGACCTATATTATCTCAATACGAGCTGCCAGACCGCTCTCGTTCAGTCATGTTCCTGGGGCTGTTCGGCCAGCGCGTGTCTTCCGCCCCCACCCCCATCGTTCACCGCTTTCGGTGCCACGAATGCACGAGGCAACTTCTCTGCAACAGGTCATCTCCAGGCAAAGCCGACGCTCGTGCGCGCGGGAGACACAGCACAGCTGTACTGGGGAGTAGTGAATGCAACAAGCTGCACCATCACCGGATCCAATGGAGATTCCTGGAGCGCAGCCTCTTCGGGTACAGCGGGCCAAACATCGGCTCCGATCGTTGGACTCACTACATACACGCTTACCTGCGCTTCGATCCCTGGTGCGACCCCTACATCAATAACCGAGAGCACGACCGTGAAGGTGATACCAACATATCAGGAGATCTAACGGTATGAATACGCAGATCTTGTCGTTGAGAAAGGTGGCCATACTGGCACTGCTTGCATGTGCGCTCTTCGTGCCGGTCTTATCTCACGCACAGCAAAGCGACCTGCAGTCTACTATTCGCGCAGCGATCGCGGCCGATCCGCGGACCCAAGGGATGTCGCAGGCGCAGATCGATGCCATGGTCGGCGCGCTTTCTCAGCATGCACAGAATCAAGGGCTCATGCCCAACGATATTACGTGGCGCCCGATCTCAAATACGCCGGCTGCACAGCAGATGGTCATATCATGCGGTGCATTTCCGACGATCTTTTGCACCCTTTCATAC
>CAIRSC010000025.1 GCA_903881205.1 uncultured bacterium
CCAATCCCGATGCCGCTCCGTTCAACTTCGGCGACTAATCGCTACTACAGGCTGTAAGTGAAGACGGCCGGGCTATCATAGCCGGGCCGTCTTGTGCTGCACACTGTATAATCAGCACATTATGGCGCTTTTTGCGGAACGGGAAGATAGGACGCACAAGGCCGCGATGGAGACCTTCAGCGACCGTGTCGTGAAGCTCGCGCTTTCGATCCCTGCCGGTCGCGTGAGTACGTATGGTGCCATCGCAAAAGCGGCGGGCGGCGGCGGTATGGCAGCGCGGAGCATTACCGGCATACTCGGCAAAGCGTGGGAAAATGGCGAGCAAAAGATCCCGTTCCACCGAATTGTTTATAGTGATGGACGCATTTGGGTGAGTGATGAGTATCGAAAGAAGCGCATGGCGCTCTATAAGAAAGAAGGAATCAAGGTCGACAAGACCGATCGCATCGTCGATTTCGCGGATAAATTGTATGAGTTTTAGTGCCGATTGACAGATAGCCCCACGTTTGCGAGGCTTCCCGCAGGAGCGCCGAGGGGCGTCATTGTATGTGGAGATTCGAGATGTTCATAAAGTTCATGTGGGCTGCAATTGCTGCCATTGCTGTCGTCGTTATTGTCATTGTGATCGGCGATATTATCGTGACAAAGAGGGATGGCGGCAAGCTGGTCGAGTTCAAAGTGACGTACGTTGAGTCTGTTCAGTCGGTCGGGGCGTCGTCCAAATCAAGAACGACCGACGGCAGGAATCGTTATGTAGAACTCGCCGGCAGTGGCGTGGTTCAATCGTTCACGTCCAGGGACCGTCCGGAAGGCATGAGTCTAAAGGACTGGAATACACTCAAGGTCGGGCAAACGATTCGGGCCAACCTTATTCAGCCGCACGTAGCCGGCGCTTACTTCGTCGGCTACAAGATCGTCGTGCCGGACAAGCAGTGACGCAAATCGAACAGCGGCGGCCAGGGTTGGCCGCCGCAATTCTTTTTAAATTAAATATTGAATGCAGCAAGGAGCTCGTCGATCACGACGGCTGTTTCGCTCGGGCCGGAAACTTGTTTCGTCTTGATGCCGGTGGCGATGACAACCTGGTCGTTGCCGCCGTCGTAGAGGGCGTCGCCCACATAAAACATTTCTTCCGGCGGAATGCGCAGCTTTTCGGAGAGCCACCGGACACCATAGGCCTTGTTGGTGTCTTTGTGCGTAATGTCGATCGTAGAGAGGCCTCCGGTGAGGATCTCGAATTCGCCGATCTTCGATTTGAGCATTTCCACCAGTGCGCGGCGCTTCGATCCGTCGACGTCCCAATTCTTTTTTACTTCCTGCGGCGCATCGACGCCGACGATCGTGAACGCGATCTGTGCCTCGCGGTCGATCACGCGTTCGCCGTAGTGCGGAGCCTCGCCCATGACGGTGCTGGTCTCCAGATATTCATGCAACACTGCTTTGATACGTTCGCGCTCAGCCGGAGTAAGTGCGTGGTTGTAGACGATCTGCCACGCGCCGTTCTCGAAGAGATAACACTGCGTGGAGCTGTTGGGAAATATGAAGAAGTTTGGCGCAATCGACGAAAATGCTGACAGGATGTCCTTTTGTACCCGCTCGAATCCCGCACCTGTCATGATTGCGGTAGGAAGCAGCTTTGAGAGGCGCACCAAGCGGTCGATCATTTCAGGATGTGGTGCTTGAAAACTATCAGCGAGCGTATCGTCGAGGTCGAAAATGGCTGCTCTCGGGCGTTCCATGGCAAGAGGATACCACGGGGCATTGCGAAATAGTATATTCGCTTCAACACGGAGATTCCGCCGACCGATTGACGTTACGTGCGTTACCGAGCTGCGCGATGTTGTATCGAATATACAATTTCGCACTATATTCGCGTGATACAATGTACATGGGTCACACTCTCAATGTCACAAAAAACGCGCATACTCATGTTCGGATGGGAATTTCCGCCTCACAATTCAGGCGGACTCGGCGTCGCGTGTCTCGGCCTCACGCGCTCACTCAAAGAGCGCGGCTTCGAGGTGCTCTTCGTCATGCCGAAAAAGCTCGATATCCAAACACCGTATGCCCGCATGCTCTTCGCCGATATCGACGGTGTCGACGGCGTGGTGATCAATTCGGTCCTTTCGCCATATCTCAATTCGCTTTCATACGAAAAGATCCGGGGTCGCAACGGAAGCACGAGCATCTACGGACCCGATCTCTTCAGCGAGGTAGAGCGCTATCGTGCCCTTGCATCCGATCTGGCACAGAAAGAACAGTTCGATGTGATCTATGCGCATGACTGGCTTTCCTTCGGCGCCGGGATCGAAGCCAAACGTGCGACGGGGAAGCCGCTGATCGTGCACGTGCATGCGACCGAATACGACCGCTCCGGTGGCGAGTCGGGAATCAATCCGCATGTCTATGGCATCGAAAAGCAGGGAATGGAGGAAGCCGACTGTGTGATAGCGGTCTCGGAATTTACAAAGAACATTATCGTGCGCTCGTACGGGATCCCGGCGGAGAAAGTACGTGTGGTACACAACGGTATCGACGAGACGACTGCGCCCTCGGGGAGCGGCGTGCAGCGTATGCGCGCACTCAAACAAGCGGGCAACAAGATTGTCCTCTTCCTCGGCCGCATCACGCTCCAGAAAGGTCCCGACTATTTCATTCGTGCCGCCAAGCGTGTGCTCGAGAAGAACAAAAATGTGTTCTTTGTTATTTCCGGCTCCGGCGATATGGAGGGCAACATGATGCGACTTGCTGTTGCTCTTGGCATATCGGACAAAGTCCTTTTCAGTGGATTTCTCACCGGTAATGATCGTCATGAGATGTACACCGCCGCAGACCTCTTCGTCATGCCGTCGGTGTCTGAGCCGTTCGGCATAACGCCCTTGGAATCAATGCGTCTTGGTACGCCGGTGCTCATATCGAAGCAGTCGGGAGTGTCGGAAGTGGTGCATCATGCGCTCAAGGTCGACTTTTGGGACGTGGATGATATGGCCGCGAAGATGCTTGCGGTCGTCGGGCTTCCCGCGCTCAGTCAAACACTTTCAGAAAATGGTCGAAGCGAGGCGGAACACATCACCTGGGCGCAAGCTGCGACAAAAATCGATTCGATCGTGAGCGGGCTCGTTCAGAAGGTGTAGAATACAAATACTATTGTATGAAATCTGTCTGCTTTTATTTTCAAGTACACCAACCCTATCGCGTGAAGCAGTATCGCGTGTTTGATATCGGTAATGACGGTGAATATTTCAATGATCGCTCCGAGACGAGTCTCAACAATCGTCGGATATTGGAGAAAGTCGCTCAGAAATCGTACATTCCTGCGACGAAGTTGTTGCTGGCGCTCTTACAAAAGCATCCGGAAATGCGGATATCATTTTCATTCTCCGGTATCGCACTCGAACAGCTCGAGCGATACTCGCCCGAGGCGATCGACCTCTTCAAGCGTGTCGTCGACACCGGGCGTGCCGAAGTCTTGGCAGAAACCTATTACCATTCGCTCTCGTTCTTCTATTCCGTCCCCGAATTCGAGCGACAAGTGGCGAAGCATCGCGAGGTCATCCGGCGGCTCTTCGGGGTGTGGCCGCGCGTGTTCCGTAATACCGAGCTTTCGTACCGCAACGACCTCGCGTCGTGGGCGGAAAACGCGGGGTATGCGGGAGTCATTGCCGAAGGCTGGGATCCGATCCTTGGCTGGAGAAGTCCGAACTATGTCTATACACCGAAAGGCGCATCGAATATCCGTCTGCTCCTGAAAAATTACCGGCTCTCCGACGATGTCGCGTTCCGCTTCTCATCGCGTGATTGGGCGCAGTGGCCGCTCACCGCAGAGAAATTCAATACGTGGCTGCACGAGGCGGAAGG
>CAIRSC010000026.1 GCA_903881205.1 uncultured bacterium
CCGCGCAGTGCGAACGCAATGAAGAGAAGTACGATAGTCACCGTACCGATGAATCCCATTTCTTCGCCCGCGACAGCGAAAATGGAGTCACCCATGGGCTCCGGTAGGTAGGTAAACTTCTGTATCCCCTGACCGAGCCCGCGGCCCGCGAATCCGCCCGATCCGACCGCGATAAGCGATTGTTTGATCTGATATGCCTGCGACTGTTGACCCTTCGAAGGATCGAAGAATGTGGTAATGCGGTCGCGCACGTACGGTCGCCAGAGTGCGAGAAGTGTCAGTGATATCACCCCGATCAGTATTGCTGCGACGACCTGCTTCCACGATGCGCCAGCGGCAAAGAATATCGCCGAGACCGAAAAACAAATAACGCCGAGCGTTCCCAGGTCGGGCTGCGCTACCAAAATCAGTATGGGACCCGCCATGATTGCGGCAAAGCCTCCAAATCCGTACGCAAGCGACTCCACCTGCTTGCGCATAGAGGAGAAATACGCTGCTGCCATGAGAATCGTGGCCAGTTTGAGCCCTTCAGACGGTTGCAGCGTCAGGTGAAAGATTGATATCCAGCGCCTGCCGCCCCCGTGGGAAAATCCTACGTGCGGTATGAATACCGCAGCCGTACCGATGAGTGCGGCAATGAATATGTAGAGGGCATATGGCCGCAGGCGTCGATAGTCGATGAACGCAAATGCGAGAAGTGCTACCAGGCCAAGCCCCACGCCGAGTACGAGGTGATTGAATACCACCGATGACATGCCGGTGGATCCGCGTGCGAGAAGTCCGAATGCGGCAGATGCGAAGAGCATGCAACCGCCCGTGACCAGCAGTGCAATCAGAAGCATCAGTGTTTTATCGAAATGGCCGCGCTTCATAACTTAGGTAATCGGGTAGATCGAACCGAGTGCCAAAAGGACGCCCGCGAACGCGAACACAACCGAAAGGATCCAGTAGCGCATCACTACCTTGCTTCCCGGCCAGCCGATAGCTTCGAAATGGTGATGCAGCGGCGCAATGCGCAGTAGCTTGCGGCCGAGGATCTTTTTCCACAAGAGTTGACCAACGACAGATAGGACGGTTATTACCAGAAGCATGCCGATGATGGGAAGTACGAAAATACCTACGCCGCCGCCGAGGTTGTCTGTCATGAATGCAATGACCGCGATCGCAAGCGTAAGGCCCATCGTGCCAGTGTCGCTCATATAAAAGCGCGCAGGCGGCACGTTGAACCACAGGAATGCGAGGAGGCCGCCGACTATAGCGGTGCAGAATGCTGCGAGGTCGAATTCCTGCTGGGCGAAGGCGATTACCGAATATGCGGCGAAGATCGATGCGAAGACGCCGCCGGAAAGCCCGTCGATGCCGTCGATCACACCTGAGGCATACAGTGAGAGCGATACGAGTATGAAGAATGGAATGATATAGATGCCGACATAGAGCGGTTGCGCGAATGGAATATTGATCAGATTCACATCGAGCTTTGCCCAGAACCACCAACCGATGAATGCCGAAAGAACTACTACGAAAAGCAAGCGGTATCGCAGTGGCAGTCCCTCCGCATTGGGTCGAATGGTTAGAAGATCGTCAACGAGCCCGATGAAGGAGCCGCCCATAAGCGCCGCAAGCGGTAGCCAGGTCTGGCTGCGGCTGAGAAAGTTTAGGTTCGAGAAGTTTGGCGCTACGGCGGCAAGAATCGCAATGCCGAATATGGTGATGAGCGCGCTCCCCCATATCACGATGCCGCCCATGCGCGGAGCACGGACCTCCTGCACCTGATGCAATCGATTGAACTCCTGCGCCGCCGTGCCGTCGAGCGCTGTTTTACCGGGCCGTTTCTTCCAGGCTTTATATGTGTAGAGATAGTGCGTGACGACGGGTGTAAGCGCCATGCCGATCCAAAATGATGCGGCTGCTGGGATAATGACGCGAGATAGATCGGAAAACATATATCCGTATTCTACGCTATTCCTGAGCCACTGCCTTGCGGGCTGCGGGGACGATCTGCTTCATGTCGGTAAAGCGGCCGTCTATGGTCGATCCGAGTACGACCGCGATCACCGGATGCGAAAGACCTACGTCGAAAACGACCGCGAGGTTGCCGCCGGCAAGATCGGTGTAGCCGGTCTTGCCCATGATGAGCCCCGGTATAGCACCCAGAGCTTCATTGGTATTGAATGCCGACGCTTTGTTGCCGTTCTCGTCGGTGAGCAAAAGTCCGTCGCGTGTGGTCCCAGCAAACGTGCTTGGTGTCGTGGATGCCGCATACGCGTACAGAACTGCCACATCATGCGCACTGCCATATGCCCCCGCCTGACCGGCCTCCACGTCAAGGTCGAGTCCGCTATCGTTGAGAAAGTTCATGGTGCTTAATCCGAGCGAGCGTGCAAGATTATTCATACGCCAAATCGCCGCTGTGCCCTGCGGCGCCTGCGGATATTTTGCGCGCACCGCACTGTCCACCGCGGCCGCCAAAATATCAGCGCCTTCGTTGGAGGATGCTGTAAGCGTGAAGCTCAGCACATCAGATATTTTCCATTTCTCTCCTTTGGCGAGACGCTCAGCACTGCCGGCGGGAGCGGTGTCGTACGGAATCGTGATTACGGTATCGGGAGCAAGATTCTCCGCCACTACAAGTGCGAGCGCCACTTTCGTAAGTGAGGCCAACGGGCGCTCTCGATCGGCGTCACGCCGGAAAAGTACTTTGCCTGTCACGAGGTCCTGCACATAAACGCTCTTC
>CAIRSC010000027.1 GCA_903881205.1 uncultured bacterium
CAAGCTCAACGGGGTCAGCGCCGCACGCGCCACTATCCAATCACTTCGACAGCGTTTTGAAGAGGAGATCCGCGAGGGGATCGCACTGATCGGCGCCCAGATACACGGATGGGAAAAGGCCGATATGCCGCACGGGGCACTGAGCGAAGATCGTCGCGAACAGGAGAAGCGTCATCGCGATATCGAGCGTCTCAAGATCAAGATCGAAGAGTCGGGCCTCGGCAACGGTGATGCGGTCATCAAAGAATTCAACCAAACGAAACAGCGCGATGAGTTCCTCACGAAAGAACTTGCCGATCTGGAATCCTCGGCTGAGAAACTTCACGACATCATCGCCGAGCTCGAGAGGACGATCGACGTACGTTTCAAAGAAGGGCTGCAGCACATCAATGTCGCGCTCAAGAATTTCTTCGCGAAACTTTTCAATGGTGGGGAAGCGAAGCTCGAGATAGAAGAGCCCAAGCGCAAGGTGCGCGGCGAAGAGCTGGATGAAGATATGGAAGATGTCGTACCCGAGGAAGAAGAGCTCTACGCCGGACTTTCGATCTCGGTCTCCCTCCCTCGCAAGAAAGTGAAGGGCCTCGAAATTCTCTCGGGAGGCGAGCGAGCGCTCACATCGATCGCACTCATCTTCTCAATGTCGCAGGTGAATCCGCCACCGTTCTTGATCCTCGACGAGACCGATGCCGCGCTCGACGAGGCCAACTCGCGCCGTTATGCCGATATGATCCGCGAACTTGGACAGAAATCCCAACTCATCGTCATTACGCACAACAGAGCGACCATGGCTGCTGCCGGGGAGCTCTACGGCGTCACGATGTCCAACGACGGCGTATCGAAGCTCCTCTCCGTGAAGTTTGAAGAGGCTACGAAGGTGGCGAAGTAGGAGAATTTGTTCTAAAGTAGCGGCAGCTTAACCTGTTGGCAGGAGGTGGCCATGACGGCATTCACGGCGCCGTTCGAACTGCATCAGAAGGTGCGGAAAAAAGCGCCAGGGGATTCGAAGGAAATTTTCCAGATCACGCGTCAAATGCTCGACGAGGACGGAACCTGGAAAGTTCAGCTCAAAGGAATGAGTATCGGCCATAATGGCTGGTATCCGGCCAATGAGTACGAACGATTCTACGAGTCGGCACCGGGAAATGGTGTCTATCGTGGACTGACAGCAACAAGATAATTTCGGGAACCGGTGCAATGATTGCCCCGGTTCCTTCGCTTTTAGAGTGTCTCAGCTCGTGGCATAATACGCCACATATTGACCCTGTGTGCCAACTCTGCTAGGATGCCACCAATATGTTAAGAATCAGATTGCAGCGCATCGGACGCATTAACTTGCCGTCTTACCGAATTATTGTTGTCGAACACACCGAAGGCCCAAAGACAGGGAAGTTTACAGAGATCGTGGGTTCGTATAATCCTCGCTCAAAGGAGCGAAAGATCAACGATGAGCGCGTGAAGTACTGGATGTCGGTGGGTGCAAAGCCATCTGATACTGTGCACAACATGCTCGTTTCTGCAGGTGTTCTCACCGGCAAGAAGATCAATGTTCTGCCAAAATTCGTCGCTCCTGAGGCTCCGGCCGTTGAAGCTGTCGCGGAAACTCCGGCTCCTGCAGAGGAGACTCCTGCAGAAGCGCCGACCGAAGAAGCTGCCGCACCAGAAGCTGCCCCAGAAGAGACTCCCGCTCAGTAATAATCTTGTGCAAGGCGCCCCTTGGGCGCTTTGTGCATTTGTTGTACAGTACTGATAAGAGATTACGAGATAGCGATACTGTTATGGAACATGATGAGCAATTTTTGGAATACGTTATCAAGGCCCTCGTCGACAAGCCGGAGGATGTGAAGATCAGTCGTGTTGTCGATGAAATGGGAGTTCTCCTCACGCTTTCGGTCAATCAGGAAGACATGGGCAAGGTCATCGGCCGCTCGGGCGCGACCGCCAAGGCCATCCGCACCGTGCTTCGCGTCGTAGGCATGAAGAATGATGCCCGCGTCAATCTCAAAATCGAGGAGCCCGAGGGTTCTGAGCGTCGCCAGGGCGGCAACCAGCCAGGAGCCGTTGCAGATTCAGCGCCATCAGAGCCGTACGTTCGTGACACGACGATGGATGACATCATCACGGATCTCAAGGCCCAATAGGAGACTCGCGAGGCCCCGTTCTTTCCTCGGCCTTGCGCTGTGACCGAGCCTACGGGCGAGGAAATACCAAAGGCCAGCAGGCCGTGGTGCGGGGTTTCCAAATGAGCAGAGGTACGCTCACTTTCGTTAGTGAACACATACTATGATTCATTTTCATATCGTCACATTATTTCCGGAGTCGATTGAGCCATATTTGAAGGCTTCTATCATCGGCCGTGCACAGGAGAGCAAGAAGATTAAGATCTCCTTTTATAACCCAAAGGATTTTATCGATGGGGCGCGTACTCAGGACGAGCGCGTCGACCGCCGACCATATGGAGGCGGACCGGGCATGGTCATGCGTCCGGAACCAATGCTCAAAGCCGTCGCAAAGGCGGTAGGCAAGAAGAAAAATGTCGAGATCGTATTCTTCTCTACTGATGGAGAACAGTTTGATGAGCCAATGGCGCAATCGCTTACCAAAAAGAAAGATATCGTATTCATTTGCGGCCACTATGAAGGTGTGGACGCTCGCGTGGAGAAAATACTCAAGGCTCGCAAAATCACCGTCGGTCCGTATGTGCTCACGGGCGGGGAATTGCCTGCCGCTACCATGATCGACGCTATCTCGCGCTTTGTTCCGGAGGTGCTCGGTAAGGCTGAATCGTTGGAACGCTCTCGTGTTTCAAGCCCCGAGGTATATACGCGCCCCGAAGTACTTACCTGGAAGAAAAAGAAATATAAAGTGCCGGAAGTCCTCCTTTCCGGACACCATGCGGAGATAGAGAAGTGGAAGAAGGGTTTGAGAGAGAGCAAATAGAGGGGACTTGCGCAGTACGTCAAAACCTGTCATAATGGTACGAGAGGGCACAAAAACGTGCTTGAACTGCAACAGGAGCCATCATGGCGTCATATTCAGGCGGAGTGGGCAGCTACGAGCCGAAGGGTAGAAAGCGACCCGAGCCGGAGATCGTCAAGGCGGGCGGACCGTTCGATCCGAAATGTTTGGATGGCACGCGGTATTCCGAGCCGGCGGTCGTCCGTAAGGTCAACGGTCTGTGGAAGGCGGTCAGACTCAGTCAGCTTGCTAAACTGTCGTCCTCGGAACCCGACACGCATTGGGTCCGCGGCCAAGAAATGCCGCTTCGCAGAGCTGCCGGTTAAAGGGCAGGGGGCTCACATGCGGAGAAAACAATGAGATGGGCAACACGAGAGGTGTTGCCCATTTTTACTTTTTTAGCCCCTTGACGTCGGGGGGGATACGGATGCATAGTTCTTCCAGCTTTCACTGTTCGGCAGTCGAATAGTGGGCATCACAATGTAAGGAAGCTACCGATGGCCTATTCTAGCTCAAACCCCAACGCGTTCGGCGAGCCTCATGGAATGCCGCTGAACGTGTCGGCCGGTAAGGCGCATTTCATCTGCAAAGAGCCTGTCGCTCCTGAAGTCGGGACCGGTCTCTGCAACAAGGTAATCGGCGACAGTGGTTGCGGCGGTCGCCACATGATGATGCGCACGCCGTTCATCAAGCGCGTCGCTTCCGGTGAGCACGGCAACTCCATCGCTGGGCTCGTCCGCGGCGGTCACTGATCGCCTGCTATGTCAGTTTTGTACTGCGTAAAGTCCCGGCTTCTGGTCGGGACTTATCTTTTGGGCCTCAATTTGACGCTCATGGGATATTCATATATACTACTTTTACATTTGCTCCCAAGCCCGATTGAGTTACGAAAGCGCTTTTAAGGCAAAGAAGTGTGCGGAAACCTGCGAATAGTCGTCAATTCGCAATTTTTAATAACGTAACTCACATAAGGTGTCCTCACTGTCTGCGCAGACGGTCGGATGCTGCATGAAAAGTACATGGCAAAAACTCCCAAAGTTCGCCCGCAGAAGTATTTTGGTAAGTTTCGAGAACCGTTGGTCAAGCTTCCATCGCTGGTGGAATCTCAGATCAAGTCATTCACCGACTTCGTAGAAGGCGGTGCTGAACGCGTGTTCAAGGAATTTTCCCCAATCACCGACCACTCCAAGAAGAAGTTCGAGCTCAAGCTCGTCAAATTCACGTTTGGCGATCTCCGCTGGGACGAGCAGTATGCAAAGCGCATGATGAAGACCTACGAGACTCCGCTCTCGATGGTGGTCAAACTCAAGAACAAGACGACCGGTGAAGAGAAAGAGCAGGAGATCTTCCTTGCTGATTTCCCGTGGATGACCGCGCACGGCACATTCATCATCAACGGCGTCGAACGCATCGTGGTCCCGCAGCTCGCGCGCTCATACGGTGTTTTCTTTGAATCCATTCCTTATAAGGGCAAGAACTACTTCGCTGCCAAGATCATCCCGGCCCGCGGTGTGTGGATCGAGATCGAATCTGACGCCGACGGCGGCATGTATGTGAAGATCGACCGCAAACGCCGATTCCCGATCACATCACTGCTCCGCGTGCTCGGTCTGCATACCGACGAAGAGATCCTCAAGCGTTTTGCCAAGTCGGAGCCGGCCCGCGCAGCCGTTGCTGCATCGATCGGTCACGATCATGCGCACACTCCCGAGGAAGCATTCGTCGAGATCTACCGCCGACTCCGCGACGGCGACATCGCTACCGGCGATACCGCCCGCGACCACGTGCAATCGATTCTTTCCCCGGATCGCTACGACTTCTCGCGTGTCGGCCGCTTCCATTTCAACCGCCGATTCGGCCTTTCGACGAAAGAGGCGGATCTCGCCAATGTCACACTCACACTCGAAGACGTGATCCGCATCATCACGCACATCGCCGAATCGAATGTGAATCCTGAGGCGCAGGCCGACGACATCGACCACTTGGGCTTCCGCCGCGTCCGCTTCGCAGGCGAGCTCCTCGAGCAGCGCATGCGCGTGGGCCTTTCCCGCATGAAGCGCAATATCCAGGACCGCATGGCCATGGTTGATCCCGAGACCTCGACTCCGGTCTCATTCGTCAATCCGCGCCCGTTCCAGGCTGCGATCCGTGAATTCTTCACGACCGACCAGCTTTCACAGCTCATGCAGCAGTACAACACCCTCGACGAGATCGAACACCTCCGCACGCTTTCCACACTCGGCCGCGGCGGTCTTACATCCGAGCGCGCGGGCCTCGAGGTGCGCGACGTGCATTCATCGCACTACGGCCGCGTCTGTCCGATTCACACACCAGAAGGTAAGAACATCGGACTGGTCCTCCACATGTCACTCTACGCACGACCGAATGAATTCGGCATCATTGAAACTCCATACGCCAAGGTAGAGAAGGGTGTCATCACCAAAGAGATCGTGTACCTCAACGCCATCGAAGAAGAGCAGTACGCCATTGCGCACGCTGCGACTACTCGCGACGACAACGGACGCATCACCGACACCTTCGTCGGCGTCCGCAAAGAAGGTAAGCCAACGCTCGTCGGCCGCGAAGACATCGACTTCATGGAAGTTGCGACCAACCAGCCGTTCTCAGTAGCGACTGCGATGATCCCGTTCGTCGAGAACGACGACGCGAATCGCGCACTGATGGGTTCGAACATGCAAAAGCAGGCGGTGCCGCTCGTGGTGCCTGATGCTCCATTCGTCGCCACCGGCGTCGAAGCTGCCGCAGCACGCGACTCCGGACGTCTCATTATCGCCGCGGAAGCAGGCGAGGTAACACATTCGGATGCACAGATGATCAAGGTCAAGAACGAGGCGGGAAAGACCAAGGAATATCCGCTCGTGAACTTCATGCGCACCAACGGATTTACCACCTTCCATCAGCGCCCGATCGTGAACGTCGGCGATGATGTGAAGAAGGGAACCGTGCTTGCTGACACCTCGACATCCGTCGGCGGTCAGCTCGCCATTGGGCAAAACGTGCGTGTCGCGTTCTTGCCATGGTTCGGTGCCAACTTCGAAGACGCAATCGTTATCTCAGAAAAGCTCGCGAAGGAAGCACGATTCACCTCGATCCACATGGAAGAGTTCGTGTGCGTGGTCCGCGACACCAAGCTCGGTGCCGAGGTCACGACCCACGACATTCCGAATGTTTCAGAATTCAAACTCCGCAACCTCGATGAAGACGGCGTTGTTCGTATCGGTGCAGAAGTGCGCTCGGGCGACATCCTTGTCGGTAAAGTGACTCCGAAGGGAGAGACGCAGCTCACTCCTGAAGAGCGCCTCTTGCACGCGATCTTCGGCGAAAAGGCGAAGGACGTGAAAGACACCTCGCTTCGCATGGAAGGCGGCAAGCGCGGACGCATCATCGGTGTCAAAGTATTCTCGCGCGAACTCGGCGATCAGCTCGAATCAGGTGTCATCAAGCGCGTGCACATCGAAGTCGCACAGCTGCGCACGATCTCAGTGGGCGATAAGCTCGCGGGTCGTCACGGCAACAAGGGCGTGATTTCACGTATCTTGCCTGAAGAAGACATGCCATTCGATAAGGACGGCAACCCTGTCGACATCATCCTCACACCGCTGGGCGTGCCATCGCGTATGAACCTCGGTCAGATCCTCGAGTTGCACCTCGGTCTCGCGGCTGACATGCTCGGTTACCAGGCGATTGTTCCGTCATTCGCAGGTGCCACCGAAAAGGAGATCCGCGACGAGCTCGAGAAAGCAGGCGTGGATCCAAGCGGCAAGCGCATCCTCTTCGACGGCCGCACCGGCGAGCCATTCGCTCAGCCGGTCTCCGTCGGTGTCATGTACATGCTCAAGCTGCACCACATGGTGGAAGACAAGATCCATATGCGCTCAATCGGTCCGTACTCACTCACCACGCAGCAGCCGCTCGGAGGCAAAGCGCAGAACGGCGGTCAGCGCGTGGGAGAAATGGAAGTATGGGCATTCTTGGGCTACGGCGCCGCATACTCGCTCCGCGAAATCCTCACCATCAAATCCGACGACATCTTGGGCCGCTCCGCAGCATTCGACGCGATCGTCAGCGGTAAGCGCATCCAGGAGACGAACACACCGGCGACGTTCAATGTTTTGGTCAGACATTTGCGCGGACTCGGCATCGACATCGAATTCCTTGAGACATCTCCGGAACTTTAATAACTCATCATATTTCTATGCCACAACAGAAAAAGAAAGACATGATCCCCGCAGAGTTCGAAGCAGTCGCAATGCGACTCGCCTCGCCTGAGCGGATGTCGGAATGGTCATACGGTGAGATCACAAAGCCGGAGACTATCAACTACCGCACCCAGCGTCCCGAGAAGAACGGTCTTTTCGACGAGCGCGTATTCGGTCCCGAGAAGGACTACGAGTGTTACTGCGGCAAATACCGCGGTATCCGTTTCCGAGGCATCGTCTGTGAAAAGTGCGGTGTGGAGATCACGCGCGCGATCGTGCGCCGTGAGCGCATGGGCCACATCGACCTCGCGACTCCGGTCGCGCACATCTGGTTCCTCCGCGGCATCCCGTCGCGCATCGCATTGATGCTCGGGCTCAGTGCCGCAGAAGTGGAAAAGGTGGTGTACTTCGCCGGCTACATCGTCACATCAGTGAATGAACAGGAGCGCGCGCGATTGCTCAAGGATCTCGAACTCGAATTCACGCAGAAGACCAAATCCGCTGCATCAGCAGAGGTAAAGACCGAGCTCAAAGAAAAGGCGACTAAGGCCAAGAAAGAGATCGAATCGATCAAGGAAGGCGTCGTTCTCGATGAGGCCGCATACCACCTCTTTGCGGTGAAGTACGGAGCAATGTTCCGCGCTGCGATCGGTGCTGAGGCACTTCACACACTTCTGAAATCGATCAATCTCGATACATTCATCAAGAAGGTCCGTGAGGATTACGAAAAGTCCGGTGCCGCTGATCGCGACAAGCTTCGCAAGCGTCTCGGCCTCGCCGAAGCGCTCAAGCGCGCCGATGTCCGCCCTGAATGGATGTTCCTCACACGACTTCCTGTGGTACCGCCAGCATTGCGCCCGATGGTCGCACTCGAAGGAGGCCGCCATGCATCGTCGGATCTCAACGATCTCTATCGCCGCGTGATCAACCGCAACAACCGCCTCAAGCG
>CAIRSC010000028.1 GCA_903881205.1 uncultured bacterium
GCAACCCATAGATTGGCGTCTGAGTTATTCACGAATCGCACCGTTTCACCTTTTTGTATCGTTACAGACATCGGCTCAAACCCTCTTTCAGTGAACGAAACGAGATATTGAAAGCCGTTGCTTGTCGCCAGGTATGCTTTTGTCTCCGCAGACGGAGGAAGTGACACCCCCTTTTGTGCAGGGACAAGATTGGAAATCTCTCTGGGCGAGGTGCGGACCATTACCCACAGCGCGACCGCAGTGACGGCGAGAACGAGAGCAACGATGATGTATGTGCGGAGCGTACTCACTCGATGATTATACGCTGCTTCCCGTTTTTATATTCGAGTTATCTACAAAATATCTTTCGTGAAGAAGGATATCGTAGCAAAGAAGCCGCGCTAAAAGCGCGGCTTCTTTGTTGGATCGTTAATACGATATTGTTACTGCCTACTTGCGATGATCTCGTCTTGAACATTTCTCGGCACAACTGAATAGTGAGAGAACTCAAGGTTCGGGACGCCGCGACCTTCGGTGAGCGAGCGGAGCTGCGTCGTGAATCCGAAGAGCTCTGAAAGCGGGACCTTGGCGGTGATGACGCGCGCCTGTCCGCGCTCACCCATCGCTTCGATAGTGCCGCGCTTGGAGTTAATCATACCGGTGACGTCACCCATGAACTTTTCCGGGACGACAACTTCGAGTTTCATGATCGGCTCGAGAATGACCGGCTTCGCTTTGCGCATGCCTTCCTGGAAGGCGTTGAGCGCCGCGAGCTTAAAGGCGATTTCTGAGGAGTCGACATCGTGTGACGAACCGTCGTAGAGTTCCACCGATACATCCACCATCGGAAATCCGGCGAGTACTCCGCGCTCCATTCCCTCCTTGAAGCCCTTCTTGACCGGCTGGATGAATTCCTGCGGAATGACGCCCCCCTTGATGTTGTTGATGAATTCGAAATGGTCTTCGCGATCGACGTTGTTCTTGATCTTCTCGCCTTCTACCAATGCTTCCAGCGGCTTCACGCGAATCTTCACGTGGCCGTACTGACCGCGACCGCCCGTCTGCTTGATGTGTTTGTATTCCACATCGGCGTTGCCTTGAATCGTCTCGCGGAATGCCACCTGCGGCTTGCCGGTCGTCGCTTCCACGTTGAATTCGCGCTTCATACGATCGACAATGATGTCGAGATGGAGCTCGCCCATGCCTGAAATAATCGTTTCGTTTGTTTCAGGATCGGAGTGCACGCGGAAGGTCGGATCTTCGTCGGAGAGTTTTGAAAGTGCGATGCCCATGCGTTCCTGGTCGGCCTTCGTCTTGGGCTCAACACGCATCGAGACCACCGGCTCCGGGAATACGATCGATTCCAGCGCGATCGGATGCTCGGCGTCGCAGAGCGTGTGACCGATCTTGACCTCCTTCATACCCACGACCGCGGCGATCTCTCCTGCGTATACCGATTTGATCTCTTCGCGCTTGTCGGCCTGGAGGCGGACCATGCGGCCGATGCGCTCTCTCTTATTGTTGGCGGAATTGTAAACTGTGTCGCCGGTATTGATCGATCCGGAATAGACACGGAAGAACGTGAGCGCGC
>CAIRSC010000029.1 GCA_903881205.1 uncultured bacterium
CACTGGCTCGGCGATCAGCTGGTATTCGGTGCCGATGCGCGTGACCTTGTGATACACACCCGCGTCTTTGAGCGCCAGTGGAAGCGGCGGGATTGCGTTGGAGAAATACAGAATATTAAACACCACGTAAATGATCGCTACCGCGCGCGCGATGCGCACACGTTGCGGCCGCGCGACCTCGGGCACGAGATATTGAATAAGAAAGTAGAGTCCGGTGATGACAATGATCGCACTGAGTCCGCTGGCGACGAACATCCATGGGCCGATCGAACGGAAAACGACCGGTAGAAAGAACGCGAAAAATGAAAGGAGTACGGTGAAATAGAGCGGTATCTGGAACGATAAGCGCACGTACAACTTACGGAAGCGTTCGTTGCCGAGCAGGAGAAATGCCAGAACAAGCACAAATATCCAACTGAGTGCGAACGACGCGCTGCGGCTATAGAGGCTGAGAAATCCGCTGAACAGGCCCCCGAACGCGAACTGGATCACGATTGGAATGAACGGCGCAATGAAGAGTATCCACGCTTGTTTGAAACGACCCGCCTCGATCAGATTGATGACGATAATCCCGCACATCGAAAGTGTGAGGTAGAAAATAAGGAGCAAATTACTTTGGAGCAGATCCACACGGCGCAACAAAACGAGATTGTCTGCGACGAATCCGGCAATGAGAGAGAGTGGTGAGATGTACCGCTCATACCAACGAATGAGCTCTTCGGTGCTCTTGGGAAGATATCGCCGAATCATCGCACCATGATAGCAAAAGGTCCGACATATGTCGGGCCTTTTGCGTTTGCGGTCACGAATAATAGACTCGCCGTCGCTCGCTCTTTTCTCGACCCCGGCTCGCGCTTCGGCCAGCTGGCCTCACATCGCTACGCCCGGCCCAAAGCAAAACACCTGCAGCAGTGCAGGTGTTTTGTCTTTTGTGCCCAGGGGGGGACTCGAACCCCCATGCCTTTCGGCGCTACCACCTCAAGGTAGTAAGTCTACCAATTTCTCCACCTGGGCTTCGCGGGCCATTCTAACAGAGAGAGGGAAAATCGCGAGGACCCCCAACAAAAAGACCCCTGTTCGGGGTCTTTTTGTTTTGAGATTCTGGTTTATTCGGTAGCTGCAACTTCTGCGACCGGCTCCTCTGTCACGTCTCCCTCGATCTTGGCGACATTTGCCGAGGTCATGAGTTTGGTGCGACGGAGTTGGCGGCGGGCTTCACGGGCGACCTTGTCGCGAATGAAGTAGAGCTTCGCACGGCGGACGCGGGCACGCTTGAGCAGCTCGATCTTGTCGATCATCGGAGAATACAGCGGGAAGATCTTCTCGACTCCCACTCCGGAAGCGACGCGGCGGACCGTAAAGGTGCCTCCCGCCTCGGTACCATGCTTGCGGGCGAGGACGAGCCCTTCGAAAGCCTGAAGGCGTGTCTTGCCCTTTTCTTCGATCTTCTGGAATACACGCACCGTGTCGCCCGGACGAAGGTCCAGGTTCTTGCGCTCTTCCATGTTTACCGGTGATATTGTGATCGCCATATGTCGCGGAACTATACCACCCCTCCCCTTTTGGGGCAAATACGGGACTCAGATACGGCCCTAGCTCTCTTTGTGGTCACGGATACTTTTCTACTGAAAAGTTCCGCGATCCCGCCTCGGTCCGTCGACCTCCGGCCTGCACAAAGCAGAAAACCTGCCTCCGGCAGGTGTTTCTGTCTTTGTGCACCCTGCAGGACTCGAACCTGCGACCTTTTCAGTGTAAATGAATTGCTCTACCAACTGAGCTAAGGGTGCGTGTTTTCTGTGGTCACGAATAATTTCTTCGCCGTCGCGAAGTAATTTTCGCGACCCCGGCTCCCGGTCTCGCCCACTGGCTCGACATCGGTCCGCCCGGCACAAGCGGACAAAAAGCTTCGCTTTTTTATCCTTGTGCCCTCGGTAGGAATCGAACCTACATCAAGACCTTAGAAGAGTCTTGTTCTATCCATTGAACTACGAGAGCGAGTGAGCGGGCAAAGTAAGAATATCGTATATTCTTATTTTCTCCGAACGATGCTCTCGAAAGCTTGCTTACGAGAGCGACACTCTGCCTCGAGAACTGCTCCAGCGTACCTTCACAGGGTCATCTGGTCAATTATTTCGACGGATCGGTCGGTGTAGCGGTCTGTGGAGTATCGAATCGCATCTGCCGGTTATGCGCCGCGGAGAGGATGCTTTGCAACTGGGGGCGGTTGAGCGCGGTCGACGCCGGGGCATTCGTCGGATCTTCGGCGCTCAAGTTATTCATGACTCCGAAGAACTCGCTCGTACCATAGATCAAAACGCCGATCACCATGACAAGTCCAATCATAAGTAGCGCGCGCCAGTACGCTTCTGCGAGCGGCCGCATGTTTTCTGGCTCCTGTCGGGCCGAATAGCGCGCCTGAAAATCTCTGAAGAGTGAAGTGAACATATATGTTATGACGCGATCGATGTCGTATAGACCTGCATATGTGCGCTCATGTGCCACCCACCACTGTTCGCCGGATCCCCGGTGTGTGCGATCTCAAGCTGTTGAACCGATGAAGGGACCGGTAGGTCCTCGAGCACTTGTATGGTGTTCATGATCTGTGCGAACGTGCCGTCGGCAACAACTGCAAACGCAAAACTGTTTACACTTCCACCGCCCGGCAGAGCTGCGGCGGCCCCCTGAGGCTGTGCGTTCTCGACTTTCACCGCAATACCCGTTTTCGTACGTACTCCCTCGATCATCGTCACGATCGATACGATATTCACATTCGATACGTTCTCGAGTGCGGCCCGATCCTGTTGAGTATCAGCGACAAGTGCGGTGAGACGCTGCGTATATGCCGCCCGATCGCTTTGCGCCTGTGCGGTAGACGCGATCGCCGCACGCGACGACGCCTCGTCGAGGATGTTGTTGCCGATATACCAGATCGCCGTCCACGCCAGCACGGCCAAGAGTACACCGAGAGCTGCAATGTATTGAATATTGATCTTCATAATCAGAAATTTCCCTGCAGCGAGAGTGTAAAATTATTGTTCGTACCGATCAAAGAATCTACCGGGACCGCGACACTGGTGAAGCGTGGGTCCTTGGTGAGCGCATCACGATAGGCACCAATAGCGTCTCTCGACGCAGTTCCGGTGAAGGTGATCCGTGCGGGCGCTGCAGTATAAGTGATGTTTTGTACAACGACACCCGGCGGCCGAGCACTGAGCGCCGCAATGATCGCCTGCGATGGCGATGATGTCGCAGAGAATATCGGAGAGAGCGCTGCAATGATCGCCTGTGTGCGGGAGATCGTTACCACATCAGTCGGTGTATTCGCCGCCGAACGTGCTGCTGTGTCAGAGAGCGGAGGCGCAGCGAGTTCAAGTGCGAGAAAACTCGGGACGAGTACGAATAGTGCCAGTGCGGAAAGCGCAAGCGACACAAGGCTTGCGGCGATCAAGAAGCGCGCACGGTACATGTGCCAGATTTTTTTTTGCGCCTGTAGTGGAAGAATGTTCGCCATAACTAGACTGAGGCTTCCGACGTGAGTCCGCGCAGCGCAAGACCGATCGCGGTGGCATATTGAAGCGAATGCCGTTTATTGATCGGCGGAATATACCCGTCGTACGATGTCACGTGCTGCCATACATCACCAACTTCGGTCGGAGCCTGTATACGACCGGCGATGTACTCATCGAGACCTTTCAGATTGGAACTTCCGCCGACCAGGAGCACGCGGCCGACCGGCGTCACACGATCACCATGCTCGTTGCGGCGAGTATCCCAGTAATGGTAGTGACGAGCGACTTCGTCGGCGAGCGCCGATGCGGTCCCACTGACCGCTTCGATGCCGGGAGATGCTTTGCCGGGTACCGCGGTCAGACCGATCTCATTCTTAAAATGCTCCGCCTCTTGCGCCGTCATCGACGCTTTACCGGTGAGCGCGCGAGTCATGTGTTCCCCGCCAGCCTGCACAGTCGAGGTAAAAATTGGAAATCCCCGCTTGAGCACCGCGAACCCGGTACGTTCCCTGCCGAAATCTACGAGCAGTGTGATCGGCTCGTCGCTTTCTCCGGAAGAAACGGCGCGTGCGATCGAACGCGCCTCGATCTCCAGAGATAACAAGGTGATGCCGCCGAGTTTAAATGCTTCAACGTACGCTTCAGCGATGTCGCGCGGGAACACCACGACATTAATCTCTTCGCTCACACCCGGCTCGATTCTGTTGAAGTCGTAGACCGCGGCAGACGGCGGTATCGGCACTCGGTCCTCGAAACCGAACTCGATCATTCGCAATACCTGCTGTCGGGGAGTATCGAGCGGCACCTGCATGCTGAATACGTACGCGGCCTCTTCGGGAAGCGCCGCATGCGCACATGAAATGCCGTGCAGTTCGTGCTTGATGCTTTGCAACGCATCGCCGAGCGCCGCCACATCACGGATGAGTCCGCTTTCAACGATTCCCGGCGCAAGCGGTAATTCGCCGAAGGTGTGGACGCGAAACTCGTTGCCCGATGATGTCAGCGACAGCCATTTGATCGATCCGTCGGAAATATCGATCCCTGCCGCAGGCGGCATGAGTAACGTCGGTGTGGGAAATGCGCGCGCGAGCGCGTGGGAAATACTTTGAACGCGCGGCATGTGTGCGCGCAACCCTGATGCGGTCGCCTTCATGCGTTCAGTATATCAAACACTTGCACGAAATTGCCTGCACGTGTGCACGTATTCCTCCTTTCATTTTGCGCGCGTGCCTTTTTCCACCGCTCGTTCGGGGATCAGTAGCGACAGTCCTTCCGCGTCGCTTAGTGCGAGCAACATTCCCTGGCTTTCCACTCCGCGAATGACGCGCGGCGCGAGATTCACGATGTACGGAAGCTGGCGACCCACAAGATCTTCGGGTTGTTTCCACTGCGCCACGCCCGAGACGATGGTACGAGTCCCGAATTCACCGAAATCCACGGTGCACTTGATGAGCTTGTCGGTATCAGGCACGAGCTCAGCGGCAACCACGAGCCCGATGCGAATATCAAGTTTTGCAAAGTCGTCGTACGTAATCTCAGGATTCATAGTATGAGTTTACATTAAATTAACCTCCTCAGTGCTGTTCGTCGAGTCGGGATGCATCTCCATATAGCGCTGCAAAATGATGGCCGCTGCTGCTCCGTCTTCGTGATCGTCGGTCGGAGCATACCGGGAAGCTTCCACAGAACTGCCGGCTTCCCAGGCGGAGGTCACCGGGAGGCCGGAGAGAGATTGAATCTTGTTCATAAAAAGACCTGCCTCTTTGGTGACCAGATTCTCGAATCCGGAGAATGCGCGCGTATCCCCCACCACGATACGCTCGATCTTCTCTTCTGTAATCAAAGCCGAGAGGCGATCGAATAATTTTGCGTCATTGACGACGGTCGCACGCGGAAACGCAATCGTCCCCGCCACATCGGACACCGCGAGCCCCACGCGCTTGGCACCATAGTCGATCCCGAGATATCGCATATGGCGCGCAGTATACCAAATAGCGCTCCGCCGCCTGCATCGGGGTCATGATGCAGGCGGCGGAGCGGGAAACGAAACGTTTCCATTCGAAGAACCGTGCCGCCCTTATTACAACAAACAGCGACGAACTATTTCATTGAGGGGACGTCATCGTCATTGACTGGTTCAACGGTGCGGATTCCGAATGCATGGAGGGTGCCGGTGGCTACATAATCCCCGATCACAATCACCAGATCCCCTGAGTCGAACGTACTTCCGTATGGCAGGCGCGTGCGCGGATCAATAAGGATTGTCGTTGTGCCCTCCCGATTGATGGCCACTACCTGGCCGGAAGTGATCGCGACGATCATCCCCCGATAGAGATCAGGCGACCTTCCGAGAGGTGGTTGTCGATAGAGACCGTTCAACGGAGGCGGGAGCATGCCATCGTGATCGAAATGCGCCATGCGATTGTGCAGCGGTGTGAGCGTGATCAAAAATCCACCCACCAACACAATGCCCACAATACCGAGCACCGAGGTGATCAGCGGCTTTTTGTATACAAAAGCGTATTGCCTGACGAGTATTTCAAGTATCAATACGAATAGTGCGAGTAACACCATAAGCATCCACGGCAACGAATAGAGGAACGAGAACCACCCGCGCAGACCGAAAGACGGCGCGAACCATTCTCCGTTGGCATGCAACAGATAGACGATAAGGCTCACTGCATATACCAGTGTGATACACACGACGAGCACCCCGACAAAGAGGAGTGACGAAAGCAATACAAAGTGCCAGCGCGGGCGCATCTGCACCCTGCCTTCGTGAATGCCTTTCATTATAGTGTCTTTGAGTGATTCCGGATTCATATGATCGTATTGGCTGCCGCCTTCTGCAGCATACTGCGGCCGCGGGCAAGGCGCACGCCCACCGTGGAGACCGGTATCTGTAGAATGTCCGAGATTTCTTTGTAGTCCATACTCTCTAGGTAATACAAGATGAGAGGCTCCCGGTATTTCGCATCGAGCTTGTCGAGATGCTCTTCGAGCGATGTGCGCAGATCCCGCTCCAGAGCGGCACTATCAGCCGTATCGGTCGCCGCCAGATGCGGCAGGATCGTATCGATATCGAATGTGAAAATCGTCCGTTGCGCCGCGCGTTTTTTCAGTGCATTCACGAATTCATTGTGGGCAATCCGATAGATCCACGGAGAGAATTTACGCGATGTATCGAAACTCTGAATATTCTGGTATGTCTTGATGAAGATATCTTGCACAATATCCTTTGAATCGTCCGAGTCCGCGAGGAATTTGCGCGCATAACGCATGAGCTTACTCTGGTACCGTTCAACAAGCTCGCCGAAGAGCTCGCTCTCACCCTGTTGTATACGCTGCGCTATTTGTTCATCAGTCGCCTCCATTGCAAGACATCATACCTATGATCGGCACGTCGCGCGATACTAGCCGCGCAGTTTCGATGTTTTGTAGATTTCGGGATTGAACGCTTCAAGTCGCACGATCTGCGGTGAGATCCCCGCCGAATGAAGGTCCCGCTCGAGCCGCGATACGTATTCGCCTTCCTGATCGTATCCGAGCGCGATGATATCGGGATGCGCCTCGACGATGTGCTCGATGTATCCGTCCTCCTGCCCGAGCACCACTTCATCGACGAGCGTATTGCGCTTGAGCAATGCGATGCGCTCCGCTTCGGTGCGCCGCGGCGCCTCCCCTTTGATACGAGTCACACTCTTGGACCTAGCAACTGACACAATGAGATACGGATTGGGAGCCAGCGCGCGCGCCTGCCGAAAGAGGTCCACATGCCCTTCGTGGACCATATCGAATGTGCCGAACACCATCACGCGCGTCATGGATTATTTCAAAAGTGCCGCATCGAGTGCCGCTTCGGCCGCCTTAGCGCCATGATTGGTCTTCCCGCGTGAACGCTCTTGTGCCTGCGCGAGGTTGTTGGTTGTGAGAACACCGAGGGAAACCGGTATACCGTGTTTGATCGTGAGGTCAGTGAGCCCGTGCATGACAGCCGAGGCGATGTGATGATCGTGATCCGTCTCGCCTTTGATAATGCAGCCGAGTGCGATCACCGCATGCGGCTTCTGTTTCTTGATGATGAGACCGGCAGCATAGGTAAGATCGAATGATCCGTATACGTGAAAGACCTTGATATTGCGGTCTTGTACACCCCACGCGGCGAGCACTTCGCGAGCCCCCGCGAGCATGCTCTCGGTAATGTCGGGATTAAATCGCGCCACGACAATCCCGATTTTTAGTTTCGATGCGTTGCGCGGGTCGGTTTTCTTGAGAAATTCTTTTCTTTGCATAGCGGCACGGTATCACTTATTGCCTTGCGCGGCTAGATATCGCGCGACAATATCGACTTCGACGTTCACGTGGTCCCCTTTCTGGATGCGGCCCAAATTCGTGCTTTCCAGGGTCTCCGGTATAAGTGCGACCGTGGCAATCCCGGACTC
>CAIRSC010000030.1 GCA_903881205.1 uncultured bacterium
CCGTATGCATTGTTGAATTTTGCCGCTGCCTCACGTGCGTATTCAAGATGCTGGCGCTGATCGGCGCCGACCGGCACCACGTCGGTATCGTAGAGCAGGATGTCTGCTGCCATGAGCATCGGATAGGCAAAGAGTCCGGCATTGGCCTCGAGACCCTTGGCGACCTTATCCTTAAATGCGTGCGCCTGCTGGAGGAACGGCACCGTCACGAGGCACTGGAAGATCCAGGAGAGCTCCGTGTGCTCAGGCACGTCGGACTGCTTGAAGATGATCGATTGCACGGGGTCGATACCGGCCGCCAGATAATCCTTGGTGACATTGATGATGTTGGCGCGTACTGCGGCCGGGTCTTTGAGCGACGTGAGTGCATGGTAGTCGGCCACCATGAGCATGCTGTCGTATTCTTTCGAGAGTTCGACGAACGGTTTAAGCGCCCCGAAGTAGTTGCCCACGTGGAGAGTCCCCGATGCCTGTATACCCGTCAAAAGCCGTTGCATAGCCATAAATATACCAGAAAATGGCCTATCCCCTAGGCAGCCGGGAACTCTATGAGGAAGCGGGAGCCTTTGTCCGTACCCTCAGACTCGGCCCAGATGTGTGCGCCCTGCGCCTCGATGAAGGTCTTGGCGAGGTAGAGCCCGATGCCGGTACCGAGCAGATTCACCTTCTGTGCGTCGGCTCGCGAAAATTTCTTGAATAGCTGCGGCAGGGTCTCCGGCGGAATGCCGACGCCGGTGTCGCTCACTACGGCGCGTATCGATACGCCGTGACGCTCGACCGATATCGTGATACCGCTGGTCTTTGTATACTTGAGCGAATTGTCGACGATATTGCCGATGACTTCCTTCACCTTGCCCTCGTCGCCAACGACCATATATTTTTGGGATGCGTCCAGTTCTGAGTGAAGATACAAGCCCTTCTGCTCGGCATGCGGCTTATACCCGCTCGCTATAGACTCGACCAGGGCGCCCATATCGAACGGCGCTTTCGCATACGAGATCTGACCGAGTTCCATCTTGGATTTACTGAGATACTGCGCGATCAAATTGAGGACATCGTTGCCTTGTACCAGTATCTTTTGCGCCACATCTTTTGTGGTCGCAGGCACGTCGCCGGTCGTGCCGTCGGTAATAAGTGAAGCATAGCCGCGCATCGCGGTAATCGGATTGCGAATCTCATGCGACGCGAAACTCATGAACTCTGATCGCTCCTCATTGACGATCTGTAGAGCGAGCGTATCGCGCACGATCTTGATGGAGCCGAGCAGTACTATCACGAACGCGGTGACATTGATCACTATGGCACTCCAATCCGAAGCGAAGATTATATTTACGAACGAGAATACGGTGACCATGAATCCCAAAAAGGCCGTTGTCGCGACCCGAAGATTCAACAAATGATGACGATAGATGGTATAGGAAGTGAACGCGACGAACGGCAGTGTAAAAAGTGCGGCGAGCGGGATGAAGCTGAGATTACTGAACACGTTGGGAAGCACGACGTTAAATACGAGCAGTAATACCGCCGTACAAGCCATTCCCATGAGAATGGAAAGGCTTTGCCTCCGTTCGAGCCCCTGTGCGCGATATGTTTTGACGCCCAGAACGATAAGTGCCGAAAGCAGCAGCCCGAAGGCAACGAGCATGAATATAAGGATGCCAGGTGCCGGCGTCGCTCGGGTGACTTGTCCCACAGGGGCGAGCGCTTGGATTGAGGGAAATACTGCGGGTGTGAGTGTGAGGAGTGCGGTCAGTACGACGACGGGAGTGAGAACGAATCGGTACCATTTCGGGAACACGATAGCCGGGAGTTGGAATACGTATGCAAGCGTGAAGAACGCATACGCGTGGAATACGGATATGAAGAGATGGAACCGGAGCGCCCACAACGTCGCATCGATCGTGGTAAAGCGGTACTCAAGGTAATTGGACACTCCCCAGATCGCCGTGAGTATTGCAAAAAAGAAAAAAGCGCGATTCGTGGCGCTCTGTCGATTGTTCAGATATATAAGTATGCCCAACAGTGCGATCCCCGTAATAGCCACCCCGACCGAGAGAAGGTCAAAGTTGCCGCTGACGAGTTCGGATATGTACATATGTTATGAAAGCGCAGACTCAAGTGGAAATCTTGATGATCGCGCACTCGGCGGTTTTGACGGGCCGATGCGGAACATGGCCACGATGCGTTTATTTTCGATACCGAAGATCTGTTGCGCATTGGTACATCCGTTTTCGATCACCGATCGTTCCGTTTTTGAAAACAGATCGATCGACCTATCGTCACAGAGAAGCTTAAAGAAGAATACGCCGGTCAGCGGCTGTATACTCAGTCCACTGAGCGTTGCGGAAAGCCAGACACGTTCTAGCAGCCGCCCCGCACGGACAAAATCGAGCGGCTCAATGCCTGAGACGGCAATTGCTCCGATCGCTGACGCGCTTGCGTTGGTCGTACCGTTAACGCGAGCTATGAATCGGTTGATGCCAAGACGGCAAAGGAATCGTGCTCGTCGCCACGACCGCAATAGCTTGAAGATAAGTACCGCAGGCGGGGGCAGCTCAAGTGTCTTTATGTAAAATCCTGTCGTATTTCTATCATCCTCGCGCTTCGTCCAGTTGATGTGGCTAAAGAAAAAGCTGTGCAATGCTTCGTTCGCCAGCATTATTTCTTCGTTAATAGAACCAATTCTGCCAAGGGCGACAATCTCCTTCGGCGCTTCAACAAAACGAAGTTCGGGATCCTGGGAAGTCTGTGACGCTGCAAGAAGCGATTTGCGTTGTTCAGCAGTGAGCGAAACTTTGCGGTACGGCTTACGATTCGTGACCCGCAGCGCAATAACGTCCGCAAGTTCATCTCGAAGACCACCTGAGGTCAGAGAAATTGTCGCGATGTGATCGTCCGGTCCAGGGAAGTATTGTATCTGTGCGCCGAAGCCTTCGGCACCGGCTGCAAGCACTATATTCTCGATAGCAGCTCCGATCGCAATATATGATCCGCGCTGCCCCCAGTTGTATGCCGAGCGGTCACGTTCGGGCCTATTCCACACCTCTATTGACGATGTGTCTGCGACGAAGCGCCACGGCTGACAATTCTCGCCCGAAGGAGCACTGTTCCCCGCCTCAAGTATCCGTGTGATATGAGGCGTCATAACTATTACAGGCCGAAGATCTTTCTAAACGATTCGGCAGCATTTCTTCGTTTTAGCTGCTCCGCATCGGTTTGATACTCCGGTATCAGTCGTTCGTCGAGGGATATCAGTGCGCGATTCCCCTCTATCGATTGTCCGTTGAGAATTCGTCGCACACAGTACGCTACCGCCGCACCATTAATCAGTGCGGCACCGCCCAGCTGGGGCCATGACACGATCGTCTTGCCCATTTCAAGAAGTGATTCCTGCATCCGGACCGTTACATTCTCGGGTCCGATGTGCTTCGTTATCGTCTTGCCGATACCGAATTTATCGAGGCTGGCCAGTTCTTCGTATGTCACAGTGCCTAAACGTCCCTGAAAGAAAGGAGTGTTGGCATCAAGGTCGTAGCGCTCGACATCTACCACTGCATTGTCCCCGTTGTCTGCCGCCATGACGACAGCGATGCCGTGTTTCTTTGCCTCTTCTCGGATCAAGTATTTGACCGAAAGATTATCGAGCTCGTCGATGATGATGTCGAGCCCGTCGAAAAATGCACCGATGTTCTCTTTGTGGATACCTTCGGCAAAGGTTTCGATGTGAGCGTACGGATTGATCTCGTAAATGCGGCGCGCTGCTACATCGACCTTCAGCTGTCCCAGATCCGGAGTACCCGCCAACACCCTGTTGGTATTGGAAAGCGCCAGATGATCCATGTCGGCGAGTTTCAAATGACCACCGCCGCCTTGCAATGCAATGGCGAACGCAACGCTCGACCCGACGGAGAGTCCGGCAATGCCGATCGAGGCATTGTAAAATTTCTCCTGCTCCTCCTTTGTGATCAAATTCTTATTTCTGGCCGTTCGTACGGCAAAAAAATCGTCCCGCGTGAGTATGTGCGTGAGTGTGGAAATCCACGGGAAATACACCCACATTCCATGCTTCACAATATCGCCCAACCCTTCGTAGTATGTGTTGAATTCATTCTTAAAATCCGGAGTATAGACCCGCGAGGGATTATTAACACCGAAGAGCTCGAGCTGTGCCTCTCTGTAGTCGTCCGACAGACGGCGGATCGCGCCTGTTGTGAATAGTGCGCTTAGCTTTTCGGCGTCAGTCTCTTTCGAGAGATCAAAGAAAATAGGCACGGCCGAAAGCGGCACATTTTTAGCCTCCACCAAAAGATGAGCGAGGTCATCCATAGAGAATACGAGTAGTATACCCTGTGTTTTTTGGCGTTACACCTTTTTTACCCACTTATGTTTTGAGCCGAGTGAGAAGTGCTCCGGATGTCCGTGATGCCAAAATACGATGCGCGGACGGACTTTGTCTCCCATCGCTCCGACATTATTCTTATGTTCGGCACTTTTCTGCATGAGACCCTGCATGACACATTCGGTGACCTTCTCCAGAAGTTCGGGTGACTCAGTCACTTTTTCTTTGAGCTCGACATTCACCTCGAGGTACTCATCCTGCTTTTCGTCGTGCTTTGTGAACATTGTGAATTTGGTCGTGACGAACGGTTCCAATTCCTTGTGCATCAGACCGTGCTTCACGTGTTCCGGGTAAATGATGGCACCGTAGAGCTTGGTGGAGAGGTCGGCGCGCTCATAGATGTATACAAACGGAAGTTCACTGATGGTGTCGCCGATGCCGGCCTTCTTGATCTCAGCTTTCAAGTCAATGCCTTCGGCCGCAAAGTGACTCTTAAGCTCTGCAAATGTCATGACCCCGCCGTGATCGCCGATTTCGTAACGGATCATTGGGAGCGCATTACCAGCGGTGCAGTAGATACGATTGTCGACGGATTCAAAACTGACGAATGAAGGAATGTATTGCGCAAGCGTTGGCAGGCGCGTTGCCTCGGAGAAAAGTCGGGCGAAAAGCGATGGGCTCTTGAGCGAAAGTTCGCGTACCAGAATAGAAATGGGCGTCTCGGTCGCCATTGTGCCGAGGTCGGCGCTGCCGTATATGTTCATGATATCCCGGTACGAATCCTTCATACCGGTCTTGCGCATAATGTACTGTCGGAAATCCTCAGAAAAGCCTTCGGCAGCGCACACGATGCGCATGTCGTATTGTTTCCAATTGACGCCGTTGCCCGCACCGCCGTCAATGATGTCTTTTACGAACGGTGGGTAGCCGCACAGAATAAGCTGCGTGTACTGTGAGCCGACTTCACGAAGCGCATCATAGATCTCCTTCTTGTTGACGCCCGGTGTCAAAATAGTAAGCGGAAAGTCGCGATCAGATATGCGCTTGAAGGCCTCGTAGGTTATGAGCCCGCCGATCCACACCCCCATGCCGAATGCCACGAGCACGAGTGTAGGCTCAGCCGAGTCGAGACCGCTGTTCTCAAGAAAGGTCTTGTGAAAAATGTATGATTGTTCATCGATCGCGGTTGTGCGAGGAAAATAGAACGGCTTGCCGGTAGAGCCGGACGTGGCGGTCAACACGAGCGGATGTGCCGCAAGCGCGCCGGGCAGGCAGAGATCTTCCCACGAGTGCTTGCGCAGGTAATTATTCTTCGATATCGGCGGAACTCGAAGAAAGTCAGTGGAGGTTTTGATGTCCTTTGAGAGTATGCCGTGCTCTTTGAGAAACGAACGGTATGCCGGTACATGTTTGGCCGCGTTTTTAAAGATATCGAGCATGTAATCGGCTTGCATGCGTGTCCAGTCGGACGATTTTCCGGTCTTGCGCGACTCAAGAAACATCGAAAGCCGCTCCAGGGTCACTTCTTTCTTGCGGCGGGATGAAGCCAGTTTAGCTCGAGGATCTTTCATATTAGAGGTCCCACTATGCCACAGTTAACACTATTTGTCTAGGTTATCCACAGCCTCCTTCAAGGCTCTTACTACTTCCTCAAGATGCATCGGAGACGGCACGCTCAGCCGTATCGTTGAAGAAAGAAGACTTTTGACCCGTGGATCCGAGGTCTTTTTCTCGCCGAGCGCGATCTTGATTCCGCTTTTTCGCATATGTTGTTCAACGACGTCGGCATGAGGCACACGTATTAAAATAAAATTTGCCGTTGAAGCATACACCACAATTCCTTTAATCATCGAAAGCGTTTCGAAGAATTTCGATCTAAGCGTTACGAGTTGTGATCGACGCTCCGCGAAAGACTTTCTGTGCTGAAGCGCAAGTTGCGCGTAATGCATACTTGTTCCTGAGACCGGCCACGGCAAAAGAAGTTTGGAGAGTTCCGTCGCTATTGTTGGCTGTGCGATAACATAGCCGACGCGCAGTCCCGCGAGGCCGAACGACTTAGAAAACGTGCGCAGTATAAAGATCGGTTGATCCATGATCCGAGAAACTGTACTGGAGTCAGTAAATTCTGCGTATGCCTCATCTGTAACGACCAGCACGTTGTTATCGCGTGCCGTATCAAGAATCAGCCCATAATCCTCAGCTGAAAGAATAGTGCCAAGAGGATTATTCGGCTGGCAGAGAAATAGAGCGCCTACGGAACCGCTACGCATCGAGGCAAGCGTCTCCTCGAGTGGATAGTGAAATACACCGCGATCCTCCGTGTAATAGATACGCAGCTGATCAATATCCGTACGGTTGAACATGATCTCATAGCCAGAGAAGGTTGGCAGTGGCAACAATACCCGCAATTTTTTTCTTGAGCAGAGTTCAATAATTTTTTCTATCGCTTGATCAGATCCGTCGGTAATGCATATGGAATCCGCGGCTACACCGGAATATTCTGCAAGCTCCGACCTAAACTCGGCGTAATCCGGGTACGTCGCCAAGAGCTCTCGGTCGGGTACAGGCCAGGTATCGTATAAATCGGAGTCCAAAAGCCAGTAGCTCTCGTTGAGGTCCAGGGGTATTAATGAATTGTCCATAAAAAGGTTTTGTTAGTGATTAGCTTCGGACTGCAGAAAGGACAGCATATCCGCCGACGAGCCAAAAGAATGCGTGCACTGATCCGAATACCTGGGATACTTGTGCCGAGAAATGCCAGAGCGCGCTCAGTACCGGTATTTGCATCCAGAAGACTATCAGTATCACCGTCGTCGCGAGGCCTGCCATAGTGGCCTGTACGCCGGTAGCGGAATTGTAATCGCGGGAAATGCGGTACATAAAAAACGACAGTATCGCGATAACACCCAGCATAACGACCCCGCCAGCGGTGCCGGTGCTGAACGGTTTGAGGATCGAATCGAGAAATATGGTCTTCGGCAATAACAGCGATGAGATGTACGCGACCGGAAGCGCGAGCGAAAGTGCGATCGCTCGCGAAGCTCCGCCGCGCAGCGCATCGAGTGTAATGAGTAGCGCAACGACGAATAGAATGATCCAGTCGGTCGGCACGTGTGCGAACGCGCCTGTGACGGCGGTAAGATTCATTCAGCTATTATAACCCTTCGTTCTTCAACTCCTCGATGAGCTTCTGTGCACTCTTGGACAGCTTCTTTGGAAACTGGATGTCGATACGGACCAGGAGATCTCCGCGGCTTCTGCCGTGTGGCACGCCCTTACCCTTCACCCGGATGACCTCGCCGTGCGTGACACCGGTCGGTATTTCGATTCGTTGGTCTCCATCGAGTGTCGCGATCGTATATTCGGATCCGAGCAATGCATCGGATAGCTTGATCGGAAGTGCGGTCAGAAGATTGCTTCCCTCCCGCGAAAATGCGGCATCGCGTTTGACGTGGAGCTTCACGTAGAGATCTCCGGAAGCGCCTCCTGAGATCGCTTCGCCGCGCCCGGGCATGCGGATCATCTCTCCGTCGGAAACTCCCGCGGGCACATCGATGTGGATCTCTTCCTGTTTACGAACGACCCCCGCACCGCGACACGTCTCGCATGGGGTCTCGGGAATCTCCCCTTTGCCGTGACAGGTGGAACAGATACGATTGGTCGTAATGTTGCCGAACATGGTATTGCGGGTTTCGCGAATGTCGCCCTTGCCGTTGCAGGTAGCGCAGGTCTTCATGGCACTTCCCTTTTTGGCACCGTTTCCGTCGCATGTATCGCACGTGCCCACTTTGGTGATCAGTACATCGCGCTTGGATCCAAATACCGATTCCTTAAATGCGAGTTCGATGTCGATAGAGATATCGCGTCCGCGAGCGGCACTGCGGCCCCCGCCTCCTCCGCCGAATATATCTCCGAAGATATCGCCCAGGTCGAACTCGAATGCCTGACCGCCTTGTCCCTGAAACCCCGAAAAGTCGAATCCTCCGAAGCCACCCCCTTGTCCGCTTTGCGGGCCGCCACCGGCGAATGTTTTGCCGTAGGTATCGTATTCAGCGCGCTTCTTTTTGTCGGAAAGCACCGAGTAGGCTTCGCTTGCCTCCTTAAACTTGGCTTCGTCTCCTCCCTTTTTGTCTGGATGATATTTGTGAGCGATCTTGCGGAACGCGGTCTTGATCTCATCTTCCGATGCACCCTTCTTCACCCCAAGAATATCGTAGTAGTCCTTTTTCATATGGTGATTATAGGTATTTGGCGCTAAAAGGAAAGCGAGGGCCGGATCGTATGATCCGGCCCTCCCCTGTGTCCCTTATTTTTCCTCTGCGGGTGCTTCCGGATCTGTCTTTGGAGCTTCTTGTGCGGGAGGGGTTTGATTCTTAGACATTGCTTCACC
>CAIRSC010000031.1 GCA_903881205.1 uncultured bacterium
GCAGCATCACTGAACCCTATAGAAGCGCTTCGCTACGAATAGGGCGGGGTCTTATAAAGCTAGAGAATCGTGTATGAAAAATAATGCAGTCGTTACGGGAGTGGTGATCGCCATGGTCTTTGCAGGTGTTGGTTTCTTTAGCGGAATGAAATATCAGGCAGGCACCGTGCCAACTCGCGGCGCATTTGCAGCTGGTGGCAATTTTGCAGGCGGGCCCGGCGGCCGAGGCGGCAGAGCAGGTGGTGCGGGAGCCGTCTTCGGTACCATCATATCGAAAGACGCCAACGGTATCACGGTACAACTGGGCGGACCGGGTGCCACATCCACCAACGGCACTGCAACGGGCTCCAAGATCGTCCTGGTGAATGATTCGACGCAGATAACGAAAATGGCTGCTGGGTCGCTCAGCGATCTCACCGTCGGTGAAGGAGTCACTGCATCGGGATCGACCAATGCCGACGGCTCGGTCACGGCGACCACGATTCAAATCCGCCCTTCGATAACACGATAGTTCGGTGCAGAATAAAAACGACCGCGATCTGCGGTCGTTTTTTATTCGCTTTTCGGTCGAAGCAGCGGGAAGAGCTGCGCTTGATTGACCGGACGATTCTCGAGGAATGAAAAGAGTCGTTCCGACATACCGAAGCCGAAACTCGGTGGCATTCCGTATTCCATTGCGTGCACATACTCCTCATCCAGACGCTGAGCTTCTGAATCCCCTGCATCTCGCATCTTCTGCTGATCCTCAAATCGCGCGCGCTGATCCTGCGGATCATTGAGCTCCGAGAATCCTTTGCCCATCTCGGACCCGGCGAGAATGATCTGGAACCGTTCGACGACCTCTCCGTTGGTCTCCGATCGTTTTGCAAGCGGCTCCATATATACGGGCACTCCAGTAAGGAACGCGGGACCTGATACTGACTTACGAATACTCTTCCACAAAAGGTCGACGGCGCGAGCCTTGTTGAGCTCTTCGCCGATCGTGATCTTCGCATCATGCACCGCCTGTATCGCCTCTTTCTCGCTGCACGTAAGCGGATCAATTCCGAATTGCTCCTTGAGAACGGCGCAGAAATCGATCTGTTTCCAATCATCAGCAAGATCAACGGTATGATCACCGATCTCGAACGTGTACGTACCATATACATCCTTCGCGATCGTGCGATAGAGATCCTGTACGAACACCATGCCTTTTCGCATATCACTGAATGCCTCGTACGATTCCCACTGCGTGTAATCCTGCAAGTGCTCTCGTGACTGGCCCTCATTGCGGAATATGCGGCCGATCTCGAACACTTTCGGAAATCCGGCGACGAGGAGGCGCTTGAGCCAGAGCTCAAGTGAAATACGGAGTGATACTTCGATGTCGAGTGCGTTGTGGTGCGTCTCGAACGGGCGCGCGTCGGCACCACCCGGCGTCGATTCAAGAACCGGGGTTTCGACTTCTAGGAATCCGTGCGCAATATAGAAATTGCGGATCGTCTGCCAGAACTTCGATCGGCGTTCGAACATCTCGCGCACATCTGCATTCATCAAAATATCCAGATAACGTTCCCGCAGTATTTTTTCCTCATCCTTGAGTCCGAACCACCCGTCGGGAATAGCAGTGAGAGACTTCGCGAGCATCTTCCAATTCTTGGCAAGCAGCGACTTCTCACCGCGCTTGGTCGTATAGGCACTCCCCGACGCTTCGATAAAGTCCCCCATATCGGTCGTTTCAGCGAAGAGTGCGAACACTGCCTCATCCATTTCGTCTTTCTGGAATACGATCTGTACTTTTGAGGTGCCGTCGAACAATGAGACGAACATAATCCCCCCTTGCCCGCGGATCGACATAATGCGTCCCGCAAGCGTCACGGTAGTCTCAGGCGCAAGCGAATCAAACGTAGCGAGAAAATCGGCGACGGCAGTATCGCGCGACGAAGTCGCAGGATACGCCTCCAGGCCTGCCGCTCGCAGTTTGTCGATCTTCTTTAAGCGCTCAGCGCGTAATTCGTCGATACTCATGACAGAGATGATACCAGATGAAGCGGTCTTTGCTATATACAAGCACAGCTATCAGGAAGCGAGCCTGACCACGACATAGAGCGTGCCGACGCCGAGCAGTGTAGCCAATGTATTCCAGCGGACCGGATGCGCATGATGACTCTCGGGGAGCAGCTCGACCGCACCGATATAAAGGAAGAAGCC
>CAIRSC010000032.1 GCA_903881205.1 uncultured bacterium
CGTTTCTTCGAGGACCTCGCCGATCGCATCGTCGCTGATCGCACCATCCTCCTTCTCTTTCTCCTCGTCGTCGTGAAATGCCATAGGTGATTTCTTATTTTATATAAAATTTTATAACGTGAGAGTGAACTCGCCTATCTTACTTATGGAATCTAGATGTGCAAGTCGGCCCTGTTGGTAGTGTGGATGGGTCATACGGTACAATCGCTTCATGACCCCCATGGATCCCGTGGCCAAGCATTTCCGCCTCACCAAGGATCAACTCGCGGCACTGCGGCGCCTCGGAGTAATCACGATCGCCGACCTGCTGCGCCACTTCCCCGTGCGCTTTGAATCGGCCGGCATGTCGACGCAGGCGAAGAGCCTTGTGCCCGGGACCAAGGTCACTCTTTTTGGAACACTCACCAAACTCAAAGCGAAAAAGCTCTGGAAAAGCCGCCGTGCGATCACCGAAGGCTTCTTTGAGGATGCCACCGCCAAGGTCAGGGTAATGTGGTTCAACCAGCCGTACATCGCCTCATACGTCCCACAGGATTCTCCGGTGAAGGTCACGGGCACGGTCGGCGGCAGCGCCGAGCGCCCCTACATCACCAATCCCGAGGTCGAAGCAATCCCGGTGGGCATGGTGCCCGAAGGACTCTTCGAGCAAGACACGCCGACAGAAGCGCCAAAAATATTTCCGGTGTATCCGGAGAGCCGCGGCATCACGAGTAGATGGTTCTTCCATGCACTCGAACGAGTGTTTGCGGCAGGCGTGCACAGCGCACTCGAAGACCCGATCCCCGCGAAAATCCGCGAGCAGTATCACCTGCCGGAACTTTCGACCGCACTCGTCTGGATCCACGCACCCGAAAAACATACCCACGCGGAGGCCGCACGCAAACGATTCGCATTCGAAGAAATTTTCACGATCCAGGTCGCCCGCGCGCAAGAGCGATATGAGAACAGCATCGAGCCTTCGTTCCCGCTGCAACATGCCGATGCCAATGTGGAAACATTCCTCGACACCATCCCCTTTGCGCCGACCGGCGCGCAGCGCCGTGCAATGAGCGAAATATGCGCAGATTTTTCAAAACCCAACCCGATGGCGCGTCTACTCGAAGGCGACGTGGGCGCCGGCAAGACGCTCGTCGCTGCGGCTGCGGCATATGCCGTGGTCACCTCGCGTCCACCCGGCCGCACCTCGGGCACACTCCAGGTCGCCTATATGGCGCCCACCGAGATCCTGGCACAACAACACTTCCAATCATTCATCGAGTATTTCAAAGATGTGCCGGTGAATATCGCGCTGATGACCGGCTCCGGCTGCAAGAAATATCCGTCGAAAAGCGTGCGCGGCCGTGCGACCGATATCTCTCGCGCGCAACTACTCAAGTGGGTGGCGGGCGGCGAGATCGCGATGGTCGTGGGCACCCACGCACTCATCCAGAAGGCGGTGAAGTTCCAGCACCTTGCACTTTGCATTGTCGACGAGCAGCATCGCTTCGGAACCAAACAGCGTCGGGCGCTCGCACACAAAGGCGACGCCTCTCCGCACTTCCTCTCAATGACGGCCACCCCCATCCCCCGCACACTCGCACTCACCATCTACGGCGATCTCGACCTCTCAGTACTCGATGAACTTCCGCCCGGACGCGCAAAAATCACGACGAAGATCGTTACGCCCAAAGGCAGGCCGGATGCATACGAAGCAGTACGAGCGGAACTCAGGAAAGGGCGACAGGCGTACGTAATCTGCCCTCGCATCGATGAACCGGATCCGGCCAAGATCAATGCAATACAGGCGAAGTCCGTCAAGGCTGAGGCTGAGCGGCTGCAACGCAGCGTATTTCCTGAGTACGAAATCGGAGTTCTTCACGGTGCGATGAAGCCCGCAGAAAAAGATGCGGTCATGCGCGACTTTACGCGCGGCGATATTAAAATACTAGTTGCAACATCGGTCGTCGAAGTCGGAGTCAACGTCCCAAATGCGACCGCGATTATGATCGAAGGGGCCGAACGCTTCGGGCTCGCCCAGCTGCACCAGCTGCGCGGCCGCGTGATGCGCTCATCGCATCCCCCAGTCTGTTTCCTTTTACCTGAGACAAAAAGCGAAATATCGATGAAGCGCCTCAAGGCACTCGAAACGAGTGATGATGGTTTCAAGCTTGCTGAAGCCGACCTCGAGAGTCGTGGTGCGGGCGACCTCTACGGTCGCAAACAATGGGGAGTGAGCGACCTCGGTATGGAAGCACTCAAGAATGTGAAGCTCATCCAAGCAGCGCGCGAGGAAGCCCAAAAGCTCGTCGAAAAGGACCCAACACTTGCCCATCATCCCGCACTCGCTGCTCGCGCTCTAGCAGCGAGTGCGGGAATGCACTCGGAATAATTTAACGCGTAATAGTAAACGCGCCGCTCGCTTGAGATTTCACAAACGTGGCCTGCAAAGGACAATTGCCGAAGCACGCGTTCGCGGGTGTATACACTTGAGCGACAACCGTGTAAGTACCTGGATCCGTGTAGTACGCAGATGGGCTGCCCACGAGCCCGTGGCAGAAACCACTAGCCTCACACTGAGGACCAGGGACCGTCCATGAGACCGCTCCGCTTGCCGATTTACCCAACGCTATCGTCCCGTAATTTTTATTAGCGCTATCGTAAAGCCAAAGCCCGACGGCACTATCCGATGCGAGTAGGCCCACATTCCATGAGACATTCAGGGTTCCGCTCTGCTGTACAGTTGTGGGAGATACGACCACGCCGGATGCCGTGTCGGCGACGCATTGTGGTGCAAGCTGACAACCATTGGCATCAGTACCGCTTCCGACGGCATGGTAGCCAATTGCACAGTCGATATTGTAAGAAACTGCTGCGCACGCTTCGGTATCCGGCACACATTTTGAATAATTTGGTATCGGGCATCCGCTCGAATCATACGTCGGCGAACCTTTCTCACTATGCTGTCCTGCAGGACACATAATCGCCTGCATCATATAGACACGGCAACTATCGGGCAGCACTCCGGTGACACCGACGCTGACTGTACTACTCGTCTGTGCACTTCCCGCATCATTGGATACCGTAAATTTCGGAGAGTACGTGGCGGCATTTGAATACGCATGTGTGAAAGTAGAAGAAGACGGAATATTTGAAGATTGTGCATTCATCGCCTGCAGCACAGCATACGGAGCCTCATCGCCCCATACTACCGAATAGCGAATTTGCGCTCCCGGCTGATTCGGTACGGAAGCATGTACCGTCCATGTCCCCTGCTGACCGACGTTGAGTGAAGCCGGACCATCTACACCGGTCACTACAGGCGCACCCGTGGCTCCGTCCGCAATGCATTTTGCATTCGGGATCTCGCAGCCGTTCTGATCGTATGACGAAGCACTGTATTCATAATGCTGTCCCGCTGGACATGCCGCACGCTGATACACCCGGCACGAGTACGGAGTGCTGTCATACACGCAGCTCGCTGATTGAGTGCCGCAACCATTTGCATCATAGGTGGTCGCACCATACTGATAGTGCTGGCCCGCCGGGCATGCCGCGCGCTGATACACAGGGCAGGCGATCAGAGTCGTGTCGTAGACACAGCTCTGCGAGCAGCCACTCGTGACCAAGTGCTGCCCAGCCGGGCACAGAAGCGCCTGCATGGTGCACTGGGTGACTTCTGTAGTGCACTTCCACGAAGCAACACAGTTGCGGGAATCGAGATTTGCGGTCAGCGTGCCACTACATGACGGTTGCGGGACCGTTACACAAGCGCCGGGATTGGTCGCCGTGGGTTGTGACACGGCAGTCGAGCATGCCCGCACGATCGCGGCGCTCGTAAGCCTTCCGACACTTCCCCATCCGGTCGTCTCAGCAGATCCTGATGAAACGATCGATTGTTGCGCCTGGAAATTGCGCACTGCGGATTCGGTAAGATCGCCGTAGAAACCGGTTGCTGAATCGGTGGCAAGAAATCCCTTTCCCGCCAGAAATTTCTGAAGTGCAGTGACGGCTTCGCCACGCGCTCCGCGGCCGAGCGTGTAGTTAAAGACAGGACACACGATATTGCCGGTCGCGGGCGCACTCGTAGTACTGGTGACCGACACCGGATTTACCGAAGTCGTCGAGCTCGCCGCAAGATTCGCTGCCATTTTCTGTTGAAGCACTGTGACTTGCGAAAGTATCGATGCGATCTGGGCGCGTAACTCATCCGCAGTGATCGCGCTCGCGAAGACCGGAGCAAGCACTGCCCCGAGAAGCAGTACTCCTACGAAGATCCGTGAGAAGCTACGCATATGATTAGTTGGAGATCACGAGCGAGACACTGTCGCCTCGCGAGAGATCAGCTCCGCGGCGCAGGTAGATCGTATACGACCCACCAGCAGAATAGGTATGCGTGAATGTCTTGGTCACGACACCTGAAGCGCATGATGTGGAATTACTTTGCGAGAGATGCGCTGTGGTGTCGCCCCATGAGAGATCATAGCCGGTACAAGATGTTTGTAGGTCGAATGATGCGGTGACGGCGAGCGGATTGCCGCCGACATTGGGAGTGACCGCCAGTGGTCCGAAGGTGTACGGAGCCGCAGTGACGGTAATCCTGAGCGATGAGCCGCCGCTGCGTGCAGTAAAGGTACCCGCCTGGGTATAGGTGTGCGATACCGTACCGATCGTGGAGCCCGCGGAGACCGTGGGCCCGACACTACCGTCTCCGTAATCAATACTTGTGCCCGTCCCGCTAAAGGTCACCGAGAAAGGTGCAGTACCTGATGAGGGATTGGCGGAGAGCGCTGACACCGGCGCAGCGATCGGCCCTGATACACCGGAGACAATAACGGTGGCGCTCGTCTGATGCGCGCCAGCGGAGAGGACGACAACATATACGCCGCCGTAAATATATTGATGCGAATAGTTCTGGACGATCTGGCTGCACGTGCCCGACGGCACGACGAGTGACTGTGCGACAGTGCCATCACCCCACGAGAGTGTGTAGACGCCGCCGGAGCATGAATTGGTGGTATTGATCGTCGCTTTCACACTGACCGTGAGCGGTGCATTGCCGGAGACAGGCGAGACTTGTATGAAGCCGCCGACCGGGCCAGAGGTAGTGTTGTTCGCGCCTGAACCACCCGTACCTCCGGATGAAGTGGAACACTGTAGCGAGATCGCGGCCGCGGTGCGCGGACCGGTGACGCCATAACCGGTAGTATCTGCGGTGCCACTGGAAACGATATTATATTTTACCTGCCATCGCTTCACTGCCGCTTCTGTAAGTGCACCGTAGTATCCGGTGATTTGTCCTTCAGGATATATAGCGGGATTCGCAGCAAGGAATCGCTGCAAGCGCGACACATCGTCGCCTGATGAGCCAAGCTTAAGGACACGGCCGATAAGCGGACAGTTGGCGCTCGA
>CAIRSC010000033.1 GCA_903881205.1 uncultured bacterium
TGCCAAGGTTAAGGGCGGCATGCGCAATGCGACGCTGATGGCAGTCGCACCGAACGCCAACATCGGACTCGTCGCCGGCACCACGCCGGGTATCGATCCCCGCTTCGCACAGGTCTTCGCCCGCAACAAGATCTCGGGCAAGTACATGGACATCAACCACAACCTCGTCAAAGACCTCAAGAACATGGGCCTCTGGGACGATGTGAAGGAGAAGATCATCGAAGCACAAGGCGACATCTCGCAGGTAGACGGCCTCCCCGGATACTTCAAGGAGATCTACAAGACGGCATTCACCACCAACCCGTACGCGTACATCGAGGTCGCCGCGCGCGCGCAGAAATGGGTCGACCAAGCACTTTCTCGCAACATGTATCTCGACAGCCGCGACATGGCCGACATGAAGCAGATCTACTTCACCGCATGGCAGAAGGGCCTCAAGACCACCTATTACCTCCACATGAAACCTCGTCATACTGCCGAACAATCGACGACCAATGTGAACAAATCAGAAATGACCGGCAAGCGCGGATTCGGCTCGATCAAGCTCGCCGCCGCCGGCATTCCTGCCGACGCGACACTTTCCCCGGTGGAGATGAATCCGTCGCCGATGCATGTGGAAGCGCCGACCCCGACTCCGGTATACGTAGCAGCAACACCCGTGCCGCATCAGGGAGGATTCGCAGCGGTAGCGGCCCAGGTCGCAGAAGTGCCGGTCGCAGTCGCCCAGAATCAGCCGTCTGCCGTAAGCGAGACGATCGTCGCAGCGGCAGCCGCTCCGGTTATCGCCCCTGTCGTAGCCACAACGCCCGCCACAGAACAAAAGCCGGTCGCTCCTATGGGATTCTCTGCCGCGAAAGCGGAGGTTCCCCTACAGGCTGCCGCACCGGTCACCGCAGCAGCCCCGGCAATGCCGCAGGCTGATACGACCAAGAAACCGTTCGTATGCCCGGTGGATCCGCAGGAGCGCTTGCTCTGCGACTCATGTCAGTAGTACAGTAGACCCTCATTAACAGGTTAGAGTAGTGCGCAACTCTTTATGCTCGTAGGAAAAGCTTCACCCGAAGATTACAATTTGCACCCCAGTAAGTACCCGTGGGCATACGATCTGTACAACCAGGCCGTCCGCAACACATGGTTCCCCCATGAGATCGCTCTGAAAGAAGACCTCGACGATTGGGCCAAGATGACAGAGGACGAACGACATGCCGTCGAATTCCTCGTCGCCTTCTTCAATCCGGCCGAGCTCATCGTGAATCGCTCGATCGCACTCGGTATCTATCCGCACCTCAAATCAGCCGAATGCCACCTCTACCTCGCCAAGCAAATGTGGGAGGAGGCCAACCACTGCGTCGCCTTTGAATACGTACTGCAGACCTTCCCGCTCGACCGCGAAAAGGTCTTCCAGCTGCACGACCAGGTGCCGTCGATGAAAGAGAAAGAAGCCTTCGTGAGCAAGTACATGAAGCGCATGACCGAAGACTCCCTCGACGTCTCGACCACCGAGGGCAAGCGCGACTTCGTGCGCAACCTCGTGGCCACCAACGTGGTCATGGAAGGCATCTGGTTCTACTCGGGCTTCATGGTCGCGCTCTCGTTCCGTCAGCGCAATCAGCTGCGCAATCTCGGCTCGATGATCAACTGGGTGCTCCGCGACGAATCGCTCCACCTCAAATTCGGCATCAACCTCATCCACAACATCCTTGAGGAGAATCCGGATCTGGTGACCCCTGAATTCGCGCAAGAGATCAGAGACATCATCATCGAGGGTGTCGACCTTGAGACCACCTTCAACAAAGATCTCTTCCCGCGCGGTATCCTGGGGCTCAACGCCGACTACGTGAATCAATACGTACAATACGTGGCCGACCGTCGCCTCATCGAGCTGGGCATGGAGAAGCACTACAACGCAAGCAATCCGGCCAAGTGGATGACTACTGCGACCGACGTATTCGAGCTTGTGAACTTCTTCGAGTCTCAGAACACCAACTACGAAGTAAATTCCGGCGACAGCGAAAAGAAAAAGGCTGCTTAACTTTAGTAATAAAAAATCATCCCCGCGGCGTGATGCCGCGGGGACTTTTTGTTGAATGAGCAGTGGCTGAATCAGCCGGCGCGAACTTTCGCGCGCGGTGCCTGCGATGCGGGCTTCTGAAACCGTTCGGGCCGGACGACTTCGGCACCCTTTTTGGTTTCGGGAACATCTTCTTCGTCGGCAATCTGTTCGACCAGATCGACAATACGACGACGCAGCTGACTGCTCTGAATCTTCATAAACGACTTCGTCAGCGAGAGGCCGTCCGAGGTCGCGAGAAAATCCGTCACATATTGCGGCGACGGGGCGTTGCCGAGACCTGCAGTCTGGCCGGCCACATGCGGCGCACCTTCGAAGAAAAACGAAACCGGAACTTGCAGGATATTGGCGATCGCCTGCAAGCGACTGGCACCGATGCGGTTGGTGCCTTTTTCGTATTTCTGAACTTGCTGAAAGGTCAGGCCGAGCGCGTCGCCCAGTTTTTCCTGACTCATATTCAGCATCTTCCGACGCATGCGCACGCGCGACCCGACGTGTTTGTCGATCGGGTTCGGACTCTTTTTAGCCATTGGTAACTTCCCCTTGGTACTGTTACGCAGAAGAGTGTCTCTGTCTGCTCTATAAATTATAGCACGTTTGATATATATGTCAATAATATAAAAATGCAGATTTGAGGGCTTTTTGGCATGGGGAGACTCGGTCACGCATACTTTTCTGCTGAAAAGTCGCGCGACCCCGGCTCGGCCCGACGGCCTCCGCCTTTCTCGCCTCCCATAAGCCTCGCAATGATGCTTCACTCAAACACCCACCGGGTGTCCTCGCGAATCATTGTGGGCATGGGGAGACTCGAACTCCCAATCCTTTCGGAATACGATTCTGAATCGTACGCGTATACCAATTCCGCCACATGCCCGTGGACCGCATTGTATACCGAGCGCGGCTTCGTACCAAAAGTACGATTTCTTGCGCCGATCACCACCATGGGTATACTCGATTTAGAAAGGAATTTCAAAATGGACGATCAAGAAGTGTACCCTGCCGGGGACAGCATGCCGCATATTTTTCCGAAGCATGAGCGGCCTGTGCATAAGCTGCCGCTCATGTTCGACGATACCTGCAAACACTGCCAAAAGCAGATGGAACAAATGCCGGCCTACCTCTGCACGGCGCATAGACCGTTCGCCGTGTTCCAATGCGAAGAATGTAAGGTACGCCTGATGTTGTTCAATACCGAGACGGCACCTCTCTTCGTATGGCGATGGCCACACGAGTACAGCACCGATTTCTCGATAGAGATCAGCAACAGGATCAAGGCACGGGATCATTCACGCGAACGACAACAAATCCGCGAACTTGGCGTTTACCTACCGCCGTGACACATATCGTGAGCGCCTCCCCCACGGGAGGCGCTTTCTTATTCCACCGCTTCGATGGTGGCGCCCAGCGCGCGCAGGCGCTCGTGGAGATTCTCGTAGCCGCGGTTGATCGGATACACGTTGAAGAGCGTTGATTCCCCTTCTGCAGCGAGCATACCGATGAGGAGCAGTGTGGCGGGGCGCAGTGCGGGAGGCGCTTCGACACTTGCGGCATGAAGCTTCGTGGGACCTTCGATAAATACACGATGTGGGTCGGCGAGCTCCATCTTGGCGCCCAGCTTGGTCATTTCCATGTAGTAGTGTGCGCGACCGTCGTAGACCCAGTCGTGTATAAGTGTGCGTCCCGTAGCCTGCGTCGCCACAGGCACGAAGAACGGCAGATTGTCGATATTGATACCCGGATACGGGCGCGCGGCGATCTTCTCCGGCGCTGCGACGAGCTGCGAGGGCTGTATCGTAATGTCACAGAGCTTTGTGTGACCATTCTCAGCGATATACCGCTTCCCGATCACGTACTTCAGGCCCATCTGCTGGAGCGTATAGAGCTCGAGCTCGAGGAAATCGATTGGGCAGCGCTCGATGGATATTTCCGATCCGGTGGTCGCGGCGAGTGAGATGAAGAACATCGATTCGATCGGGTCCTCGCTCGGATATCCTTCGATAGTCGCATTGATGTCGGCGATGCCGTGTACGACGAGCGTGGCCGTCCCAATTCCCTCAATCTTGACCCCGCATGCTTCAAGGAAGACACAGAGGTCCTGCACCATGTAGTTGGCCGATGCGAACTTGATGGTCGTCACTCCCGGAATGCGTGCAGCGGCCATCAGCACATTCTCGACTCCGGTGTCGGACGCCTCGTACATGATGATCTCAGCTGCATGTACATCACGAGTCTCGATGTGATAGGTGTGCGTCTCTTCATTGCCTGATACATGGATGCCGAGCTTTTCGAGCGCGTCGATGTGCGCGCCGAGGCTGCGTTTGCCGAGATCACATCCTTTGGGCGCCGGCAGCTCGAACGATCCGAGCGCATGTGCCAGCGGCGCGATGAAAAGCGCGATCGATCGGGTGCGTTCGGCCGATGCTCTATTGAGATTTGAGAGATCGAATTGCGCGGGAGGGACAATCTCGATATCACCATTCTCCTTCCAGTCGAGCTTCACCCCGATACTTTCCATCACCTCGTAGAGCCGCTTCACCTCCTCGATGCGCGGCATCTTTTTGAGCGTGGTTTTCCCGCGATTCAGCA
>CAIRSC010000034.1 GCA_903881205.1 uncultured bacterium
GATGTGCCGGGGGTACAAGCGGCTGCAGCCGATCCCATCATCGCGACTGCCGCGACCCAGATATCTGATTCTCAGGTCGCTCGAACGAGCGCCGAAGCGATCGTCGCGAGCTCGACGAGCCCGCACGTGAGAGACATGGCATTCGCTACCAAGGCGAGCGCGAAACAAGCGGTGAGCGCAGTCCAGGCAGATGTTGCCGCCAATGTGGAAGCTTCTACTACGAGTGTCCGCACTGCGGCGCGCCATGCCTTGAAAGCCCAGCAAACGATCTCCACCGGCAACGATCAGCTGAAGCGCGGCGAGTATGCAAAAGCATTCACAATCTTCCAGGAAGCTATCCGCTCCGCGAAGTCCGCACAAGTAACACTCGATGCATCGGTGCGACTCGACACGGATCTTGGTACTCCTTCGGCAAATCCAGCACGTGCGACGTCATCCGACATCGCGCCGACAGAAAGCGGCGACTAAGCTATCCACACATACAGCTGCGAATGCGACGGCATGTGGCGCATAATGCATGCATGAGATACGGCTCCTTGATCGGGTGGGGAATAGTCATCTACGCGGTGATGTTTCTGATGTGGAACGGCTTGATCCAGCACGCAGTGATCGGAGGCGCTTCTCGCATTCTGCTCCTGCTCACTCTCGTCATTACTGCCACGATCGCGGGTCGCTCGCTGCGCTTCTCGTCTCCCAAAGACATTCTGCCGTACTCGATCTCGTGGATGATCGTAGTCGCGCTGCTCGATGCGGTGTATTCCGTGCCCACCGCAGGATGGCAGCTCTACGCGGATTGGAATGTGTGGGTGGGATACATACTAGTGGTCGCAGTCCCGCTGCTGGCTCCGTATACGCGCGCACGGCACGTGCCGCCCGCGCTATGACGCCAACTGATCGCCCGTTGCATCGATTGCTTCTGCGCGCATCGCTCTCGATTGCGCAGCTATTTGCATGGATATTCGTTTTTCAATATTTCTATTTTCATTCTTCTTCGTTTGAATCCGCAGCGGTATCATTTGCGCTCACCTACGCGCTGACTCAAGTGATCACGATCCTTTTCGCCCCGATTGCAGCAATGGGGCTCAGGCACGGATATCGCGGTCGTATGGTATTCGCGGTGCTCATGCTCGCTACTGCATACGGTACGATGGCGTTTGCTCTCGCCAATACCGCATTCTCATTCGGCTCAGCGATTGCATTCTTTGCGATTCTTATAGGCCTGTACCGAGCGTTCTACTGGACGCCGTATAGCATTGCGGCACGTACCAATTCGGGTGCGCGACATACATCGTGGGAGTATCTGCTGGCATTCTTGCCGCTGATCGGCGGATTCTTTCTCCAGCAGAATACCGGTGCCCCGGCGACACTCCTTGTCATCGCAGCGATACTCGCGCTCTTGTCGCTGGTGCCGCTACTCTCGATGCGCGATGCCCACGAAGGATTCAGCTGGGGATATCGCGAGACATTTCACCAACTGTTCGTATCCGCGCATCGTCGCATGACGCTGAGCAGTATCTTGCACGGCGCGGAGATATCGATCCTGCTCATCGTCTGGCCGATCATCGTGTTCGTGATCCTTGGCTGGTCATATGCACTTCTGGGCATCGTAATGAGTTTTATCTACGTGCTATCAATCCCGATAAGCGGGATGATACGCCGTTCCGCAATGATGCTTTCCGCCCCCACACGGGCGCTGCTTGCTGCATCAGCCTGGATCATGCGCCTGAGCGTCACCGGATCAGTCGGTGTCATTCTTATCGATACGTATTACTTCGGAGGGTCCAATGCGCCGTCGCGCGGCTTAGACATGATCACGGGCGAACACGCGGCCGATAATACGACCTATGTCGATGAATACACAGTGCTCAAAGAGATCAGTATGGCGATGGGGCGACTCATCATGGCACTTATCGTGGCGATACTTGCGTCGAATATGTCGGTGACGTACGACTTTTCCATTGTCTTCGCGCTGGCCGCCATTGCCGCTGCCGGCGGTATATTCCTGAGCGCAAAAAGCGCTCGCCTGTAAAATTAAAAGGAAAATTAAGCGAGGAGTTCTGCGACGACCGCTTTCACGTCGCTGCCGTCAGCGCTTCCGGCAAATTCTTTCATCACAGCACCCGTAAGCTTGCCGGCACCCGAGGCATCGGTGATGCCCATCTCTTCTATCTTTGCGCGCGCCACTTTTTCGATGTCGGCGGGTGATGCGGTCTGCGGGAGATATGCTTCGATGACCTTGAGTTCCGCCGCCTCCTTCTCGGCGAGCTCCGGACGGCCACCAGCAGTGTATTGCTCCATGGAATCCTTGCGCTGCTTAGCAAGTCGCTTGAGCACTGTCATGGCGTCGGCATCAGAGAGTTCGTCGGTCGGCTTCATGCCTGAGGCCACGAGCTGGTTGGTAAAGGCAGTAACGGCACCGCGCAGCGTATTTAATTTCAACATGTCGCGCTCCTTCATGGCGCCCTTTAGGTCTTCGCGTATTTGTGTTGTAAGCATGGCTTCAGTATACCAAATAGGCAATTAAGAAAGTAGTCACATGATACAATCGAGCTCATGGAAATCGTTGTCGTTATTCTTTTGATCGCAATACTGCTCGGCATCATTGTCGTGGGCTACATGCTCTCGCGGCCGAAGGAAACCGATGACTCACAGAGCTTGGTCTTGCTCCAGAATCAGCTGGCGCAGCTCTCGAACTCGCTCGAATCGAAGCTCGGGCAGGGCACCGACCGTATGTTCGAAAGCATTCGCCTCCATTCTGATCAGTCCCAAAAGACGATCGGCAATATTCAGCAGCAGATCGATGCGATCACGAATAGAGTGTCCTCGCAGCTTTTGGAAGTGGTCAAAGGAGTGACGGAGACGAAGGAATCGACCAAGCAGGTCTTTGTGATCGCGGAACAGCTGCAAAATCTCGAGAAGGTCCTCAAGAATCAGAAGCAGCGCGGTAATCTCGGCGAAGCATCGCTCGAGCTCATCCTCTCGAATGTGCTTCCGGGCCAGTATGAGACCCAGTACATGTTTAAGGACGGCGAAAAGGTAGACTTCGCGATCAAAACACGTGACGGCATTCTCTCGGTGGATGCGAAGTTCCCGCTTGAGAATTATATTCGCCTCGTCGACGAGACCGATGATCAACGCAAGGAGATCTATCGAAAGGAATTCAAGAACGATGTGAAGAAGCGAATCGACGAAACGGCCAAGTACATTCGGCCCGAAGAGGGGACCATGCCGTTCGCATTTATGTTTATCCCCGCCGAAGGGATCTATCACGACCTGCTGAGCAATGATGTGGGAGTGGGTGTGAATTCGCGCGATCTCATCGAATACGCGTATCAGCAGCGCAATGTGATCATCGCATCGCCGACTACCTTCCTTGCCTATCTGCAGACGATTCTCTTCGGCAATCAGCGGGCAAAGATCCAGGAGACGGCCAAAGACATCATCAAGAATGTTGCGGAGCTGGGCAAACACCTTAATGCATACCAGGATTCACACAACAAACTCGGCAAATCGCTCGGCACCGCCGTCGGCCATTACGAGGCGGCCGGCAAAGCATTTAAACTGATCGACAAGGATGTGGTGCGTATAGCAGGGGAATCCGTCGGGCTTGAACTCGAAAGTATCGATAAGCCCTCACTTAGTATTGAAGAGTAGTCAAACTTATGAAACGGACGATTACTCGTGTCAAGGCATAGAAACTTGCCTAATTGAGCCATAAATTGTAGTATCTACCGACGTATGACAAAGATCGCAATTATAGAGACGGGAGGCAAACAGTACGTTGTCACTGAAGGCAC
>CAIRSC010000035.1 GCA_903881205.1 uncultured bacterium
AAAAAGTTCCAGAAAGCACATGGACTATCCGCAGTAGGCTACGTAGGCTCCGAGACCCGCGCTGCTCTCAATAAATAGACAAGGATGGTTCTTGGGGATTTTTCCCCTTCTCGAGGCATCGGGCCTCACCCGCGTGCTAGCATAATAGGTATGAATATAAAACCACTCGCTCAGCTTATTGACCTTAGTTCTAAGACCGCGATCGTCACCGGCGGCGCCGTCGGGATCGGATACGGTATCGCATATCGTCTCGCCGAAGCCGGGGCTTCGGTGGTGATCGCCGATATGAACAAGGCGACCGCCGATGAAGCTGTGGCGAAGCTCACTGCGCTCGGCTGGAAGGCGATTGCAGTGGCCGTAGACGTCTCTGATGCGGCCCAAGTGGCAGAGTTGATCGCAACCTCGGTCAGCACGTATGGCAGCGTGGATATTCTGGTCAACAACGCTGGTATCTATCCCAATATCCCCGTGATGCACATGCAGGAGAAAGATTTCGAACGCATCCTTTCGATCAACCTCAAGGGCTCATTCCTGTGCGCGAAGGCCGCGGCGGCTCAGATGATCGGGCAGGGCACGGGTGGACGCATCATCAATGTCACGTCGATCGATGCACTTCACCCATCGATGGTCGGGCTTGCTGCGTATGATTCGTCTAAGCACGGACTCTGGGGCTTCACCAAAAATCTCGCACTCGAACTCGCGCCGCAGAAGATCTGGGTGAATGCAGTCGCGCCGGGCGGGATCGCCACACCGGGCACGGGCGCCGGCGGCGCGATCAGCAAGGAGATGGAAGAGATGATGAAACCGTTCATGGCGAAGATCCCGATGCATAGCATGGGCGAGCCCGACGATATCGGCAAAGCAGTACTCTTCCTCGCATCCGATCTTTCGAGCTATATGACCGGCTCGCAGATCGTCGTCGACGGCGGCGCACTGCTCTCATAGCACGATGTACGACTATAAAGTTGTTCTCGGTTTCCTCACGATCCTTATCGGGATCGTCAGTTACTCTTTCTATTTTGGAGATGTGTTCCGTGGCAAGACCCGGCCCGATGCATTCTCATGGCTCATCTGGGGAGTACTCGCGAGCGTCATATTCTCCGCACAGAGCGCCACGCATGGAGGACCGGGCGCGTGGGCGACCGCGTTCACAGCGATCGTCTGTTACCTCATTGCAATTACTGCCTACATCCGTGGTGATGGCCGGATTAAGCTTATTGATGCGATTAGCCTGATCGGCGCTGCTATCGGCGTCTGCCTATGGTACTACACGAGCGATCCACTCTATACCGTACTCTGCGCCGTCGGAGTAGGAGCGCTCGGATTCGTGCCGACCTTCCGTAAGGCATTCAAGAAGCCGCAGGAGGAAACGACCATTACCTACTTTCTCAACGGCCTGAAGTTCGCCGTGGCGATCGTTGCGCTCGAATCATTCACTCCGGTCACTTGGCTCTACCCGGGGGCGCTAGTGGTATTGAATATGTCGCTCGCCTCAATGCTCTACCTCAGACGCAGTACCCGGTCCCGATAGTCTGATACGCCGCCCTGATATACTTTCCTGATGAAGGAAACAACCCTCGTGCTACCAATCCGCTCTGCGACCGGTGAGATCTTGCTTGCAATGAAGAAGCGCGGATTCGGCGAGGGCAAGCTCAACGGCATGGGCGGGAAGATTGAGGCAGGGGAATCGGTACGAGTTGCCGCAGCAAGAGAGGTAAAAGAGGAGATAGACATTGCGGTTGATCCGGATAGTCTCGAAGCGGTCGTTGATAATGTATTCACATTTGAGAACAAACCGGACTGGGATACGCATTGCTACACATTTTTTGCCCATGAATGGAAAGGAGAGCCTGTCGAGACAGAGGAAATGAGTCCGCAATTTTTCTCGTTGAGTGCAATACCGTTTGATCGAATGTGGATCGACGATCAGGAATGGATGCCCCAGGCACTACAGGGTAAGAAACTCAAAGTCGCATTTCATTTCTCGGAAGACGGAAGTGCCATTTTAAAAAGAGATATTCAAGAAGTCGAACATCTAAATTTTTGATATGGAATTACAGGTCGGTGCAAAAATACTTTTGAGAAATAGCGGGGGTAAATACTTACTCATTCGCCGCTCGGCTGATGAACGGCACGGCGTCGGCAAATGGGATATCCCGGGCGGGCGTCTCGAGGCAGAAATGTCGTTGATGGACAATCTCGTACGAGAGATTAGAGAGGAGACCGGATTCACACATGATACGAAGCCTGTGTTTCTTACAGTGCAGGATATGATGTGGCCCGATCGGCATGTGGTGCGCCTGGTATACACAGGTGTTGCCGAGGGCGACCCGGTACTGAGTCACGAGCACACCGAATTTAAATGGCTGAGCGCCGAGGAGATCAAGCAAATGACCACACTCGAGTTCGATAGATATCTCTCGCCCTTGTTTTCCGACGGCACACTTAGCTAAGCCACGTTCGAACAGCCTTTTCGATCTGCGAATTTTTTCTTGGATCGAACCATACGATATTTTTGTTGCGTTTCCAGTATCCAATCTGTTTGCGCGCATATCTCCAGATATCGCTTCTCAGTTCGGCCTCCATTTCGGCAATGCCGATTTTCTTCTGAAGTACTTTCGCCAGCGAGCGATACTCAAGGCCGAGCTCGTTCATCCGTTTATAGGTGAGTCCCGCCTTCCTTAGCTGTTCGGACTCCTTCACCATACCTTTTTTGATGCGCGCCTTCAGCCGCTTGTTGATGCGCTCGCGCAGTTCTCTATCTTCACGATTTACTCCGATCCACAGTGCATCATATAAAGGACGGTCTTTTTTGACAGGGACTTTGCCGAGTGCGGCTGCTATTTCGAGTGCTCGAATGAGCCGCGCTTTATTATTTCTTTCACTCGGGGAGGTAAGTGTCTTCGCGCGCTGAGGGTCTTTCTTTTGAAGCATTGCAAAGATCTGCTCGACGGACTTCTTTTGTAGGCTGGCGCGAAGTGTCTTATTGGGAGGAACGTCCGGTAGCGAGATGCGACCTGTAAGTGAGTCAATATAAAATCCGGTGCCGCCGACGATGATCGGCAGCTTTCCGCGTTCGGAGATGTTTTGTATCGCTGCGCGCGAATGCTTCACAAAATCGTCTGCAGTGAATGCTTTTCGGGCGTCCGCGACATCAAGCAGGTGATGCGGAACTCCTTTCATCTCGCGCCTTGTGATCTTGCCGGTGCCGATATCAAGCTTTTTGTAGACCTGTCGCGAATCTGCGGAAATAATCTCACCATTGAACTTCTTGGCGAGTTCCACACCGAGCGCGCTCTTGCCCGACGCGGTCGGCCCAACCATAATAAGCAGTTTTTGCTTCATGCCGACACCTTACTTCAAAACGTTCCATTAATGAAGTATTATGCTGGTTCCTGCCGGAGTGGCGGAATGGTATACGCACACGACTCAAAATCGTGCGGGGCAACCCTTGAGAGTTCGAGTCTCTCCTCCGGCACAACGTTTTAGCGAAAAACACGCATGATATAATCGGCGGCATGGCAGCACCGTATTTGAATGATTCGATATTTTGGGTAGAGGTGGATCGCATCAAGCCCAACCCCTTCCAGCCGCGCAAATCGTTCGACGAGGCCGCGCTCGCATCGCTAGCTGAGTCGATCCGCCAATACGGCATCCTGCAACCGCTGACCGTCACACGCAAAGAGATCGAGCGCCCGGGAGAGGGCATATTCGTCGAATACGAACTCATTGCGGGAGAGCGACGACTGCGCGCATCCAAGATCGCCGGGCTTATCCAAGTACCGGTCGTGATCCGCACGTCGGAAGACAGCGATCGTATGAAGCTTGAGCTCGCGATTATCGAGAATCTTCAGCGCGAAGACCTCAACGCGCTCGACCGCGCCAAGGCGTTCAAACAGCTCGTCGAAGAGTTTGGACTCAAACACGGCGAGGTCGGTGCGCGTGTGGGCAAAAGCCGC
>CAIRSC010000036.1 GCA_903881205.1 uncultured bacterium
GAGGTTGCGCGGACGGTCGACGTTGAGGCCTTTTTCTTTTGCGAAATAGTACGCAAAGAGCTGCAACGGGATCACATTGAGGATCGGCTGGAGCATTTCGATCGTTTTCGGTACGTAGAGAATATCGCTCGTGAGCGATTCAATATCGGTGTTCCCTTCCGTGGTCAGTGCGATCACCGGACCTTTGCGCGCCTTGATCTCCTGAATATTGGAGAGCATCTTTTCATACACAGTATCCTGCGGCGCGATCGCGAGCGTCGGGAAGTTCTCATCAATCATGGCCAGTGGCCCATGCTTCATCTCGCCGGCCCCGCAGCCTTCGGAATGGATGTATGAAATTTCTTTGAGCTTGAGCGCACCTTCAAAAGCGAGTGAGTAATTATACTTTCTACCGATGTAGAGGAAATCGCGAGAGCTCGCGTATTTCTTCGCCATCGCCTCGATCGCGGTGTGCGACTCGAGGATTGTCTTGATCTTCGCGGGAAGTTTGAGAAGTTCCCGGGCGATCTCGGCGCCTTCGGATGCCGCCATCGTGCGCTGGCGACCCAAGAAGATGGTGAGCAGTGCGAGCGCAGTGAGTTGGGACACCAGTGCTTTGGTCGAGGCCACTCCTATCTCGGGGCCCGCGTGGTTGTAGACACCGGCGTCGGTCTCGCGCGCGATGGTCGAGCCCACCGTGTTCACAATACCGAGTGTGAGCGCACCGCGGCGCTTGCCTTCGCGAATCGCTTCCAGCGTATCGGCCGTCTCGCCCGACTGTGAGATCGCGAGCAGGATCGTACGATTATTGAGTACGGGTTTGCGATAGCGGAATTCCGATCCGAGCTCGACCTCCACCGGGAGCCCGGAAAACTCTTCGAGCATGTATTCGCCGGTGAGCCCCGCATAATATGCCGTGCCGCAGCCCACGATAATGATACGCTCCATTTCTCCGAGTCTCCCTGCCACGGCCTCGAGCCCACCGAGACGCGCGATACCTTGCTCGGAGATAAGTCGGCCGCGCAACGTGTTCTCCACCACCTCGGGCCCCTCCATGATCTCTTTGAGCATGAAGTGTTCGTACCCACCCTTTTGCGCAACCTCGGTGCTCCAGTCGACTTCCTCGGGCGTGCGTTCAACCTTGAGAGAGTCGAGTGTATAGATGGAATGTGTCTTATCAGTGATGACCGCGACCTCGCCGTCGTGCAGATACACTACCTGCCGGGTGTGACGCAGGATCGGCGACGCATCCGATGCGACGAAATTCTCACCGTCGCCGAGACCGACGACGACCGGAGCTCCCATGCGGGCCGCGATGATCATGTCCGGCTGTTTCTGATATTGGATCACCATGCCGTAAGTCCCGCGGATCTCGTTGAGTGATTTGAACACGGCCTTCTGAAAGTCGGGCTCGACTTTCATGTGCTCCTCGATCAAATGCGGCACGACTTCCGTATCGGTCGAAGATTTAAACGTATGCCCTGCCTTGGTCAACTTCTCTTTGAGTTCTTTGAAATTCTCGATGATGCCGTTATGCACCACCCATATCTCTCCCGCCTCACTGCTATGCGGATGCGCGTTGATCTCGGTCGGTTCCCCGTGCGTCGCCCAGCGCAGGTGTGCGATGCCGCTGTGTCCTTTAAGCGGTGCGAGGATCTTTTTTTTGAGTTCGGATACTGCCCCCGCCGCTTTGACGCTGCCCGATTCCGGCAGATATACTCCCGCGGAATCATATCCGCGATACTCCAACGAGGTCAGTCCGTCGACGAGGATGGTTCCCGCATCCTTGTCTCCCGTGTATGCAAAGATTCCGCACATAGGCGCTATGCGTCGGGATATGCGGTCTTAATTTCCTGCGCAAGATAGCCGTTCCACATCGCTCCCGTTGCGGTCATGACGATGTCCGCCCCGGCATCGCGATATTCTTTGAAATCCGCAGGCACTGTCACCC
>CAIRSC010000037.1 GCA_903881205.1 uncultured bacterium
ATCCGGTATATGCCGAACGGGATGAAGGAGTGAGTCCGGATGTATCCAAGGAAGAATTTGATACTCAGCAACGCGACCACGAACGAAACGACGAAGCCGGTCGCGATGATCTCGATGCCGCCAATGGTGAAAGATCCCGCGCTCTTCAGGAGGTCGAGTCCGGTAGCGGCCGCCATGGTCGGCACGGCGAGAAGAAATGAAAATTCAACGATCGTTCGACGCGGAATGCCGAGAAGCAGCCCACCCACGATAGTTGCTGCGGAGCGCGAAACTCCCGGAATGATGGCGATCGATTGAAATAATCCGATGGTAAATGCCTGGCGATAAGTGATGGAATGTACGGTGGTCTCCTCGGTCGATTCCGTGTGGAGCAGCTCGAATATGATCAGTGCGACTCCGCCGAGGACGAGTGCCGCGAGCACGATGTATGAATTACCGAGCAGATAGGTTTTGAGGATCTTGTAGAGAAGTAGTCCAATGATGCCGGTCGGTATAAAGCCGACAATGAGTCGCTTGAGGATCTCAATATCGAAGAACGATTTCAAATACAACAGAAAGACCGCAGCAATCGCGCCGAGCTGAATGATGATATCGAAATTCTTCCAAAGATCAGTCGACGGTATCCCGAGTAGACGGCCCGCGAGGATCAGGTGTCCGGTCGAAGAGATAGGGAGGAACTCAGTCGCTCCTTCAATGACTCCCAATATTACCGCATGAATGATGTCCATTAAGGTACTTTAACATGCGGCTCCGTCCGCTGCCGTCGCACTCCGGTTCGCACTGGTGATCAGGAATATTTCTTCGGCCGTCGCCGAAGAAATTTCACGACCCTGGCTCGCGGTCCCGCAAGCTTGCGGGACATCGCTGCGCCCCGCACTAAATCAGAAAACCTGCCGAAGGGCAGGTCTTTCTGTATTTAGTGCGCCCACCAGGATTCGAACCTGGGACCGTCTCCTTAAAAGGGAGCTGCTCTACCAACTGAGCTATGAGCGCAAGTGAGAGGACAAAGTAGACGCTTGCATATACTTTTCCCGAGCGCCGCGCTCATATGAATATATGAGCGCATCGGGATAACCAAGAATATACCACTCACACTTGAAGTGAGCGAATCAGAGAGGTAGGTCGAAGGCGACCGCACCGGCACCTGTGACGAGGAGCGACGCGCACATGACCATTGCCAGTAGCATGGTGCTTTTCGGATAGAGGCGCATCCAGGGTACGAAAAAGCCGCAGAAGACTCCTAGAAATACCAGAATAGCGATGACCTGTGTCCATGCTCCTGCGAGAAGTAAAATCGCAGCGATCGCTTCGGCGACGCCCCATGTGAGTGGTAGGGTGCCGCGCATTGCGAGGTGGTTCCATGCGGTGTAGCTCAGCAATGAGAAGAGCGCAAGTCGAATGAGTAGTGCAGAGAACGGTGCGAGGAAGAGTATCTGCGGAAAAATGGATAACATGCCGGAAGTATACCGCGCGGCAGGCACCTATGCTACGCTCGTGCCATGCATGAAGTGGCTGTATTACTACATAATATACGCAGCGCACACAACGTGGGCTCTATTTTCCGCACCGCCGATGCAGCGGGGGTGACGCGTATCTATCTCTCCGGTTATACGCCGATACCGGTCGATCGCTTCGGACGACCGCAAAAAGATATCGCCAAGACGGCGCTCGGCGCCGAGACCTCACTTGCCTGGGAATATCACAAGACGCCATCAAAAGTTCTGAAGCAGCTCAAAGCCGCCGGGTGGGAGGTCGTCGGCATTGAGCAGGACGCACGCGCTCGCGATTACCGCACGTTTGCACCGACACGCTCAACGCTGTGCATTTTGGGCAATGAAGTGAAAGGGATATCCAAAACGCTCAGAGACCAGTGCGATGTGCTGCTGGAGATCCCGATGTACGGGACCAAAGAATCGCTCAATGTTTCGGTTGCGGCGGGGATTGTGCTTTTCGCGCTTCGCGGGAACAATCAATAAGAAACGGTGTCGACGATACGGCCCGACGCATCGAGCAGTTCGATCACGTCGTGCGAGTCGTTCCAAATATTGCTGCCGGCATTGAGATAGATATGCCAGCTGGCCGAGATCGCGGATGCCGCGGGAGACGTGCCCGATACCACGATCGCGGTGTCGCCGGAGCGCAGCACCGTCGGCTGTAGCGACCCACCCGGGCCTTTTGAATATGAAGGGATCGTGGTGCGCAGTCCGGTGCGCAGGCTCACGATCGTCCAGCCGCCGACCGGCATTGCTTGGCTC
>CAIRSC010000038.1 GCA_903881205.1 uncultured bacterium
CAGAAGATTGCTTCCCTCCCGCGAAAATGCGGCATCGCGTTTGACGTGGAGCTTCACGTAGAGATCTCCGGAAGCGCCTCCTGAGATCGCTTCGCCGCGACCCGGCATACGGATCATCTCGCCGTCGGAAACTCCAGCCGGGACATCGATGTGGATCTCCTCCTGCTTACGCACCACACCGGCTCCGCGACAGGCCTCGCATGGAGTCTCGGGGACCTGCCCTTTGCCGTGACATGTCGAACACACACGATTGGTCATGATGTTGCCGAACATAGTATTGCGGGTTTCGCGAATGTCGCCCTTGCCGTTGCAGGTAGCGCAGGTCTTCATGGCACTTCCTTTTTTGGCACCGGTTCCGTCGCATGTATCACACGTGCCTACCTTAGTGATCAGTACATCGCGCTTAGATCCAAATACTGATTCTTTGAATGCGAGCTCGATATCGATCGAAATGTCGCGGCCACGAGCGGCGCTGCGTCGCCACCCCCGCCTCCGAAGATATCACCGAAGATATCACCGAGGTCGAACTCAAATGCCTGGCCGCCTTGTCCCTGAAATCCCGAGAAGTCGAATCCTCCGAAGCCACCCCCTTGGCCTCCCTGTGGTCCGCCGCCAGCGAATGTCTTGCCGTAGGTATCATATTCAGCGCGCTTCTTTTTGTCGGAAAGCACCGAGTAGGCTTCGCTTGCCTCCTTAAACTTGGCTTCATCGCCGCCCTTTTTGTCGGGATGATATTTGTGAGCGATCTTGCGGAACGCGGTTTTGATCTCATCTTCCGATGCGCCCTTCTTCACACCGAGTATATCGTAGTAGTCCTTTTTCATATGGTGATTATAGGTATTTGGGGCCAAAAGGAAAGCGAGGGCCGGATCGTCTGATCCGTCCCTCCCCTGTGTCCCTTATTTTTCCTCTGCGGGTGCCTCCGGTTCTGCCTTTGGAGCTTCTTGTGCGGGAGGGGTTTGATTCTTAGACATTGCTTCACCGATCGTACTCATCGCGGTCGAGAGTGCCTCGGTAGCCGATTTGATGGCCGCGGCATCGGCACCCGCGCGAGCTGCCTTCGTCGCATCGATCTTCTCTTGCACGTTGTTCTTTACATCCTCGCCGACCTTATCGCCATGCTCCTTAAGGGCCTTCTCAGCGGCATATACGGTCTGATCGGACATGTTCTGTGCCTCGACAAGATCGCGCTTCTTTTGATCGGTCTCCGCGTTTGCCTCGGCATCTTTGCGCATCTTCTCCACCTCAGCATCCGAGAGTCCGGATGAGGCCTCAATGCGTATCGACTGCTCTTTTCCGGTCGTCTTCTCCGTGGCCTTCACCGACAGAATGCCATTGGCATCGATATCGAATGTAACTTCCACCTGTGGCATGCCACGCGGTGCCGGTGGGATACCGTCGAGGTTGAATTTACCCAATGATTTGTTGTCGGCCGCCATCGGGCGCTCTCCCTGTACCACATGGATCTCTACCGACGGCTGGTTGTCTGATGCAGTGGAGAATGTCTGTGATCGAGACGTAGGAATGGTGGTATTGCGCTCAATGAGCTTGGTCGCGACGCCGCCCATGGTTTCGATCCCGAGACTCAGCGGGATGACATCGAGCAAGAGCACGTCCTTGACGTCGCCCTGGAGAATGCCTCCCTGGATCGCGGCGCCGAGTGCCACGACCTCGTCGGGATTCACGCCCATGTGTGGTTTCTTGCCGAAGAACCCTTCAACCGCCTTCTGGAGCGCCGGCATGCGCGTCTGTCCGCCGACGAGAACGACTTCGTTGATATCAGTGTTCTTGAATGGTGATGCTTCCATCGCGCGTTTCGTAATAGCCATCGCGCGATCGATGAATTCCTGCGTAAGTTCTTCAAGCTTTCCGCGTGTGAGCTTGATGAGTAGGTGCTGCGGCCCTGCATCGGTCGAGGTGATGAACGGAATATTCACTTCGGTCTCCAGTGCGGTCGAGAGCTCTATCTTGGCCTTTTCCGCCGCCTCGTCGAGTCGCTGTCGTGCGAGCGCATCGGTGCGAACATCGACGCCACTCTCCCGTTTGAACTCAAGTGCGAGCCAGTCGATGATCTTCTGGTCAATGTCTTTACCGCCGAGGTGCGCATCACCATCAGTCGAGCGTACTTCGATCACATCATCACCCACTTCGAGCACTGATATATCGAAGGTACCGCCGCCGAAATCGAACACGACGATCTTCTCGTTCTTCTTTTTGTTGAATCCGTATGCAAGCGCCGCCGCGGTCGGCTCATTGATGATACGCTTCACATCGAGACCGGCGATCTTACCGGCATCGCGCGTCGCCGCGCGTTGGGCATCGTTGAAATATGCGGGCACGGTGATGACCGCTTCGGTGATTGTTTCGCCCAAGCGAGCTTCCGCATCACTTTTGAGCTTCTGCAAAATCATCGCCGACATTTCTTCGGGGCGATACCAGGTGTCACCCATCTTCACTTCGATACCTCCGTTGGCGGATTTGCGCATTTCAAAAGGTACCGCCGAGCGGTCTTTGCCGACCATCTCTTCATCGAAATTGTGGCCGATGAAGCGCTTGATCTGATAGATCGTATTCTTTGGATTGGTTACCGCCTGTCGCTTGGCGATCTGCCCGACGATGCGCTCACCGGTTTTGGAGAGTGCGATGATAGACGGCGTCGTGCGTCCGCCCTCCGAATTCTCTATGATCATCGGCTCACCGCCGCTGACTACTGCCATCGCTGAATTGGTCGTTCCGAGGTCGATTCCGAGTATTTTAGCCATAATTTTTTACCTTATCTCTTAACGGACGTGGAAAATATTACACCATATCCCCTATCTTTGTATACTACTCCTGATGCTTCTTTATTACAACTTGGGCCGGACGGAGCACGCGGTCGCCTATTTTGTACCCGTATCTGAGGATCTTAAAGATCGATCCCGGATCTCCTGCGATGTCGTCTTTTTCCTCCACCACATCGTGAATGTACGGATCATACTGTTCGCCTACCTTGCCGTAGCGCTCGACACCGTGAGCGGAAAGCGCGCTCAAAAGCTGATTGCGCACCTGGTCCATGCCGCTGCGCCATTCGGTATTCACGGACTCCCAGGCGCTTGATCCCGCGGCCATATCGAAACTATCGAGCGCGGGAATAAGGTCTTCGATGACCGACTCTTTCGCCCGAGCTGCCTGACGTTCGCCGGTGGCGAATGCCTCTTTCTTCATATTGATCGCATCGGCCTTGGAGCGTTGCCAACCGTCGAGGTATTCCGAGCGTTCCTTCTTCACCTTCTCGAGCTCGTCGCGAAGCTTCTGCATCTTGGCCTTGGCGGCGCCCACGGTGCCGAGCTCATCCTCGGGCTCGAAGTCGAGTTCCTCTGCTATTTCCTGCTCCTCGTGGGGAGCGTTGTTCTCATCGTGCTCCTTCATATGGAGGGACTATACCACTCTTCAGGTTCATATTGCAAAAAAATGACAGTCGCGCCATATGCGGCTATAGTGGCAACGGATAACGCGTGTTGTGCGCGTTGAAATCGAGGGACTTGAGATGAGAATGATTCTAAGCGTAGTGGCAGTGGTGTTATCTGCATCCGGAGCATTTGCTGCAGAGCGCTGTCAGCAAATTACTTTGGTCGTCGGGTTCAAAGCAGGCGGAACGTCAACGGTCGCAGCTCAGCAGCTTGGTCACGCGATCGGTCAAACTTCCGGCGGTCCGCAGGTTATTGTAATGAATCACGAGGGAGTCAACGGGCGGTTGGCCGCCGACTACGTGCTCCGTCAAAATGACCGCTGCACGCTGTTCCTTATGTCCTCGACATCTGTCCTGCGTATCCCGCCGGATCTCGGTCTTAAGCCTGTGGGGCTGATCGCGCGCTTTGCGTACGTTATCGTCACGAGCAAAGACTCTCCCGAATCGCTCCCGATCTATATGGAAGCGGCTCGCCAGAACAAGGATCTGCTTCACTTTGCAACGTCTGGCCCGGGGAGCTTCGGGCAGCTTGTGGCCGAACGGCTATTCCGCTCATACGGACTAAAGGGCGAACACATTCCGTACAATGGAGCCGGGCCTGTGATGAACGATCTCATGGGTGGGCACGTTCCCATGGCGATCGTGCCTTCGATCGACGCGCAGGGCAAAGACCAACTTCACAAAGTTGCGGAATCCGGCTACGGCATCGAAACGTTCGGCTGGATCGGAATCTACGCATCAGCCGCCGTGCCGCAGGAAGATATCGATTGGTATGCGCAGATCTTCAGGGTGGCTGCCGAGATAGACGAATCCAAGAAGAAGCTTGAGAAATCAGGTTTTATTGTGAAGTGGGCGCCGGGTTCGGAGTTTGCCACATTGCACAAGGAGACGTACGAAGATTGGAAGCCCGAACTCGATCGTCTCGGCATCAAGTTCTAAGCTCATTCGTACAAACAAAAAAGGCCGCCATCACTGGCGGCCTTTTCATCGCGAGAATTAGCGCTTGCTCCACTGTGGGGCGCGGCGTGCACCCTTGAGACCGAACTTCTTGCGTTCGCGTGCTCGCGGATCGCGCTTGAGGAAGCCGCGAACCTTGAGGTCTTTGCGCTGCTCGGGAACGAGCTCGATCATTGCGCGGGAGATACCGAGGCGGATCGATTCTGCCTGTGCCTTCTTGCCGCCGCCGGAAACCTTCGCGGTGACCGTGTACGTAGCACCAAGAAGCGTGAGCGCTTCATAGGCGGTCTTCATCATGATATTGAGCGGGAAATATTCCGACGCATCCATACCGTTGACGATCATCGTCGTGTTCTTTGCAGGGGTGATGCGCACGCGGGCCGTTGCCGTCTTGCGTCGTCCGACTGCTTCTGTGTATCGTGCTGTTGCCATAATAATATTTGTTATTCGCTTATGATGAGGCTCTTCATGCGGCGCACGCGCATCGTGTTATTCGGGAGCATGCGTTGTACCGCGCGACGTACCGCCTCACCGTATCCCTTACGGGCATTGAGTGCCGAAAGTGATTCGCGCTTCTGACCTCCCGGGTGACCGGAGTAGGTCGTGTAGATCTTCTGTGCTCGCTTTCGCTCGCGCGTGTAGATCTTCGAGGCATTGGTGACTGTCACCTGCACGTTGGAATAAATGTTCGGCGTGTAGTCGGCATGCATCTTGCCCATGAGCGCCTTAGCGGCCTCAGAGGCGACGCGCCCGATCGCTCGGCCGGCAGCATCGATGGTGTGCTTCTTCTGCTTTGGCAATTCTTTAGTCATAGTCTCCATATTATTGTACGAATTCGATTCGCGCTGATTCGCCCACGCGCTTGCCAACGCGACCAAGTCGGACGATGCGGGTGTATCCACCGGCACGGGTCGCATAGCGGGCCGCAAGCGTATCGTGCAACTTCTTTGTGGTCTCGACATCGTTGCCGAGGATCGAGGCGATGGATCGTCGCGAGGCAAGTGTATTCTTCTTGCTGTTGGTCACGAGTCGCTCGATGTACGGACGAAGCTCCTTCGCCTTGGCGACAGTCGTATTGATTCCTTCATGCATGACGAGAGAGCGTGCGAGTGATCGCAAAAGTGCGGTTCGCTGGCGCTTATCGCGGTGAAGGGTACGAGTTTTAACGTGGTGTCTCATAGAATTATATTGAACGAAGTGTCAGTCCGAGATTTGAAAGTGCGCGCTTAATGTCCTGCAGACCCTTCTGTCCGAGACCCTCAATCGCAAGAAGATCATCCTCTCGCTTTCGCACAAGACCACCGACGGTGCGGATCGAAGCATTATCAAGTGCCATCTCAACGCGTTGCGGAAGCTTCATTTCGGTAATACGGGTCTTGAGCATTTCGGAGTCCATCGGTGCGAGCTTCTCTTCGCGTGATACAGAACGATCCGCAGTTGCAGCTTGTGGCATCTCAACGATCTCTTCCTCCTTGAACCCGACAACTGCCTTGAGCTGGTGGATCATCGTTTCGATAGCGCGCTCAAGCGCCTCGCGAGGGGCCAACGTGCCATCAGTCTCGATAATGATGCGCAAGCGATTGAAATCGGTGCGATCTCCGACGCGCATGTTCTCTACTTCGTAGTTGGCGCGACGGATCGGAGAGAAAATCGCGTCAAGCGCGATGGTGCCGATATCCACACGCTCCTTCTGATGCTCCTCCTTTGGGATGTAGCCAAGACCGCGCTCTGCACGAAGCTCAAGCTCAAACTGAACCTTGCCCGAGACCTCAGCGATATGCTGCTCAGGATTGAGTACCTGTACCTGACCGGGGAGCACGAGGTCGCCGGCGGTCACCGATGCGGGACCCTTGACCGAAAGGGTGATGGTCTGTGGCTCGTCGGTGAGGAGCTGGAAGCGGATCTTGCGGATGTTGAGCAGGATAGTGACGACGTCTTCCTTGACACCTTCTATCGTAGAAAATTCGTGAGAAACGCCCGGAATCTTCACGTGTGTGACTGCAGCTCCCGGAAGTGAGGAGTGAATGATGCGGCGGAGGCTGTTGCCGAGCGTGTAGCCGTAGCCCGGATAGAGACCATCTATTTCATATGTTCCCGAACGCTCGGATTCCGAGACGACACGAGGTTTTGAGGGCAATGCAATGTGATAGTCGGACATATAATTTTTGTTAAAAAATAATGAGTAACGTAAAAGACGTGGATACAGTGATAAATATTATAACATCATCTGCTGTAGAATTCAAACACGGTCGCATAATCAAGACCGCTTCCCTCGATCAGGCTGTATGCAGGCTCAGCCTCAACCGTCGCTTTGAGTGCAGAGACGTCAGATTTGAGCCAATTCGGGACTGCTTTCATATTCTCTTTTTCTGTAAGCGACGCAAAGAGGATGCCGGACTTACTTCCCTCACGAACCTCGATCACATCACCTTTCTTGAGGTGTTGTGACGGTACGGTCGTGCGTGTGCCGTTGATCTTGATGTGGCCATGGCTCACCATCTGGCGCGCAGCGCGGCGCGTTGGAGCGAATCCAAGGCGGTAGATCGCACTGTCGATGCGCGACTCAAGGGCAACGTGAAGTGCCTTGGAAGGCTCAGTGGCGTCGAACGCCTTCTCTGCATAGTTGGAAAGCTGACGTTCAGAGAGGCCATAGGTAAAACGCACCTTCTGTTTTTCGAGCAGCTGGCGACCGTAGTCGGAACCGCCACGTCCGCCGCGCTTCTCCTTCTTCTTGGAGCGTGCCTCAGAGAGGGCGAACTTCTGTGATTGCGTCTGTTCGAAGATGCCCGCACCGAGGCGTTTAGCGATCTTAAATTTTGATTTTACAGGTAGCATAAAAAAGCGTCAGATTGATAATGAATTGATGATTATATGCGGCGCGGCTTCGGAGGACGCGGACCGTTGTGAGGTACCGGTGTATCGTCGGCGATCTTTGAGATTTCGATACCCTTGCCGGCAAACGCGCGTAGCGCCGATTCGCGGCCCGCACCCACTCCACGGATGACCACATCGACTTCCTTAACGCCGATGATCGCAGCCTTGTCTCCGACGAGCTCGCCCACTTTTGCGGCGGCAAACGGCGTCCCCTTCTTGGCTCCTGCGAAGCCAAGGCTACCGGATGTAGACCATGCCATCGCGTTGCCCCCCTTATCGGTAAGAAGAACCTTGGTGTTGTTGTAGGTGGCATGAATATGAAGCGTTCCAGCGACGATATTCTTCTTTGCGGTGCGCGCCAAAGAGCGCGACTTGAGTCCCGCGTCAACTGTACCTCCTGATTTTCGAATGATTCGTTTCTTACCCATAAGTATTTACCTGGAATTGTTTGATGAATAGCGCTGCTCGCGATGGATCATGTCTTCTCGAGCTTACGGCGACCTGATGTCATTGTCTTACGGACGTTGCCGCGCACCGTGCGTGAATTGGTCTTCGAGCGCTGACCGCGTGCCGGGAGGCGGCGCAGGTGACGTGATCCGCGGTATGATTTGATGTCCTTGAGACGACGGATGTTGCCTGAGATCTCGCGGCGAAGTTCACCTTCAACGGTGAATTTCTCAATTGCTTCGCGCAGCGATGTCTCTTCCGCAGGGGTAAGGTCCTTCGGACGCTTTCCCGCGTCAATATTGAGTCCAGCGAGCACCGTGAGCGCACGAGGACGTCCCACTCCATAGACAGAGGTAAGGCCTATCTCAAGGCGCTTATCTTCCGGGACGGTGATTCCTGCGATACGCATGATGATTTAATTATTGAGTGCTAGGTAATGATGTTTGGTCGGTTCGGGCTAGCCCTGTCGCTGCTTGTGTCGTGGGTTGGTGCAGATAACCCACAATCGCCCGCGACGTTTTACGTGCCGGCAATGCATACAAATTTTCTTAACAGATGATTTAACCTTCATATGGAATGTTGTCTAGCTGCGCCGTACGATCCGTGCTCGCCCCCCGTATGGGTCTATGTGCAATTGCACGCGATCACCGACCAGTACTTTAATCCTGTGCAGACGCATTTTGCCCGCAAGGTACGCCAGAACGACATCCCCGGAACCGAGTTTGACGCGAAAGAGCGTGTTGGGGAGCGCCTCTTCGACGACTCCTTCTACAATCTCTGCATCAGACATATCTGCGCCACGAAGAATAGCAACACTTGCCTTGCTCGTCAACCCCGGACACTGCGGGATTCGCACTGTGGCAATGTTTACGGGTTTTGACAAGCATAGAACGCTGAGAGATTGGGGTTATTTATTTGGCCTGCGGAGGCACGATGACCACCTTGATCGAGTTGGCGCTTGCCGGGAATGTCCCCTTCCAGAAGGGCTCCACACGTGCTGTGGCGGACGCGACGCTCGGAATGCCCCCGATGATCGTCTGGAAAGCTCCCTGTTCCTTGCCGGCAAGTGCGCGCTGGAGCACTCCGGCGTCTACATTCCATACTATGAGTGCCGATCCCGAGAGTGAGAACTGCAGCGGATCGCTGCCAAGTGCGGTAGAGGTTGCAAGAGGCTGGGCGCCGAATCCGGTACCCGGTGCCAAAGTCACAGTCGCACCTGAGGTGTCGATACTGCTTGCCTGAGCGATAGCCGCCGCAAAATCACTCTGTGAGAATGCGGGAATCGCAACATGCGCCGACTCATTGATGCGCACACCGCCCGCTTCGCTTGTTTGCGGCTGGTCCTGATATGTGATCTGCATAAGCTGCGGGAATATTAAGAGCTCTGGAGTCGAGGAAGCCGCTTCGTGTGCCTTTACCTCAAGTCGGGCGCGTACATTGGCAAGAGCAGTTTGCAGCGCGCCGGCTGCGACTCCCGGCTTGTCGCCGACGAAGCCCCCCGTCATCGGATCGGTCGATTGCGCATACACATGTGCGTACGCAGCCGCAGATGATTTAAGTCCCGGAACGGTGAACTTTGACGCCGACACGTTGTAATCGGCCCCGGCTTTATCAGCCTGCACGGTCACGGTGACTTGCCCGGGCTTCGATCCCACCTTTGCCGGGACTACGACGTCGGCGGGGACGCGGAAAATGTGGCCATCGGCTGTTTGAAAGCGAGTTGTTGCAATCAATTTCAGCGGAGTCGCCTGATAGTCGTTGTAGATGGTGATATTGCCGCTCGCCTTGTCTTCAGCATGCACTGTTCCTGAGCTCGGTACCAGCTCGGAATCGGTAATGTCGCTTTGCTGTAAGGAATATGTGAGCGAATCAGTGGCCGAAGATGCCGGATACGCGGTGAATTGCGATGACTGATCGAACGTGAGCGTTTGTGAACGTGGCTTGACCGTGATGACCGTCGGTCTCAGTGCCACGAAAAGGAGCAGGCCGAGTGCCACTACAGAGACTGCTGCCACACCCCACAGCCACCATCGCGTCGTGAGTGGCCGACGAGGCATGCCCATGCCCACGGGCGGCATTTCACGGGTGTCGCGATCGGGAAATGTGCGTCGCGGCGCGCGCGGCGCTACCGGAATATTGCGGATTGATCGCTCGGCCGGCTCTGATATCGATCCTTGATCAAATTCTTCGTCGCGTTCTTCGCTCGACACTGAGGAAGTTCGCATAGCAGCCGGCGCCGGAGCGGGCGTGACGGGGATCGCTTGCTCAGGACGAGCAGGGCGCGTGCCCTGATCGTTGTTCGGCGGAACGATATCCTGAAAGTAATCTTTTGCCATAGTGTGTAAGCGGTGTACAAGTATCTTCCCTGCACGCTGCTAAATTATCGTTTTTAAATCGAGAATACGTTCTTCTTATCAGTATACAAAAAGTATACCATGTGCTCGTGGTGGCGATTCATGAACGTGCCTCGATGTTGACAAGTATTGTATCCACGGCGAGCGCGGGATACTGGTGTTCGCCGAGGATCTTGGTAGTGACACCAAGAGAGTCGGGAGTATGCACCTCAAACGGTAGTGTCGTGATCGTGAACTGCGCAAAATCGATGCGCATAAAGAAGCGGCCGAGCCAGGCTTCGAGATCCTGGTGCGTGATCAGTATCAGATCATTGGGTACATGGCGGGTCGCAGCCATCTTCCCGATCGCTTCGCCGAATATGCGCGCAAGGTCCGGCTCCGCCTTCGCCATCGCTTGCTCGACAGCCTCGCACGTTTCGCTGGAGCAGGCATCACGGTTGAGCATACGAATATGACCGAGAGATTCGTCGGGCATTCTTCCTCCCGCGATGCGGGCGAGAATAGTTGCCACGCCTTCCGGGACGACGCTTTGCTCGAATACGCCGCGTCGCATGGAGATCAGATGCGTCGTATCTGCAGACATATCAACGATCAGGACATTCGAGTCCCTGAGCTTCGTATCCTCCATAAGAGCGCAGAGCGCCCGAGCGCCCGAGCGCCAGACGATCCGTGCAACGGGAAACAAAGCCCCGAGAGCTCCTGACGCAAGACTCTTTACCTCGGGATCGCAGTCGCTGACAAGGGAAAAGGTATCGAGTGTGCGTACGCGCTTACCTTCCGGTGACGATGTGGGATATCCGTCGATCTCAATACGCGTCATGCTCGCTTCAAACAGTCGCCCCATGTCGATACCTGTGGCCTGAGCGAGTGACTCTTTTGCAAGTGACGCAATAGTGTCTTCCTCTACCTGAGTGTCCTCTTCAAATCGCCGAGATCCTTGGACCATCTGTGATCGCGCCCAGGGCGCATGGACGATCGCATATACCGTCTCTATGGCGCCGGTACGTTTGTGATCCGAGTACGCCTGCAACGCTAGGTCCCCCGCCTCTTTGATCTGCTGGGCGAGTATGCCGACTGACTGATCTGGGGTGCGTGCATCGGCAGCAAGAGCCGAATGCGCAGTAGCAAGCACAGTGCATGCACCGCCGTGCAATTCCACGATCGAAATAGATACGCCGCCGACGGCAATGTCGACAATTCCGGCGATCTTTGCGCGCCCATGTCCGAATGTAATATCAACCATTCACTACAGTATATCGCGCAAAATCAGGTACGAGCGCGTCGAAGCGCAACACTGTTGGCAAGATTACTGCAGAACCGCTTTTATTCTTCGGATACCGGATGCGACCGCTTCTTCCTTTTGGATCTTGAATGTTCCGTTCAATTCCTCTGTGTTCGCAACGTGCGGACCGCCGCAAAATTCTATCGAATAGGCTGCTGTGAATTCTGGTGATTCAAGCGTCGCTCCGACCGGCCCGATCGAGTATACCGAGACCATATCGGGATACTTTGCACCGAATTCATGTTCGGCGCCGAGCATTTCCGCATCTTCCTTCGGAAGTGTGGAGCGCACTACCGGAAGTGCCTCTGCTATGCGCTCGTTTACAATGCGCTCTACATCAGCGATCTCCTCCTTCGTCATCTTGCGCGCAAAAGAAAAATCGATGCGAAGGCGTTCCGACGTAATATTCGAGCCGCGCTGATGCACTTCGGGGCCGAGCACCGTCTGAAGCGCTTTGAGCAGCAGGTGATGTGCTGTGTGGAGCCGCGTCGTCTGTTCCGAGTGGTCGGCAAGACCTCCTTTGAACTTTTGTTCAGATCCGGCACGTGAAAGGTCTTGATGTTTTTTCATTTCCGTTTTGAATCCTTCCTCATCCACTGCGATACTGCGCTCGCGAGCGATCTCGCTCGTCATTTCGAACGGAAACCCGTAGGTGGTGAAAAGTGTATATGCATCCTGCGCGGATACACTACCGGAGAGAATGATCTTTTCCAGCTCCTTCATCCCATTTTCAAGTGTTCGTCCGAATTGCAGTTCTTCTTTCCAAATCTCTCCGGTAATTTGCTCAAATGTACTCTCGCCCGCGAGCTCAGGATATGCACCTTTGTACTTTTCGATAATCAGGATCGCACATCGGTTCAAAATACTTTCCGCTCCCTGACCCTGCTCAACTTCCAGACGCTGCGCGTGCTGAGCGGCACGGCGCAACAAGCGACGCAGAACATACCCTTGTTCACTGTTTGAGAATCGTACGCCATCAGCGAGCATCATGGTCACGGCGCGCATATGATCCGCGACAATCCTGAACGATCGCTGATATCGACTGTCGTTGTATGCCTTTCCGGAAAAATGCTCCAGAAGCTGCACGATCTCTTGCAACGCATCAACAGCGACGAAAACATCGGGATTATTCTGAGCTGCCGCGGCTATGCGCTCGAGCCCGCCACCGAAATCGACATTTTGCTGCGCGAGACGCTCAAAGCCGGTGTCGCGCTTAATGAATTCCATGAACACATTGTTCCCGATCTCCATAAATCGTCCGCAGTCGCAGTTCGGATGACATTCCGGACCATATTTCGGATCGTGCGCTGTGCCGAAATCATAGAACATCTCAGAATCCGGTCCGCCCGGCTCGCCTACCGGCATATTCGCGGGAACCCCGGCACGACTCCACCAATTTTTCTTCACGTCGTATGCGAATATGCGGCCACCCTGCATACCGACACGATATCCGTCCGCTTCGCTCCCGATCGATACAAATTTTGCGTCTATGCCGACCGTTTTATAAAGGTCGCTCCACAGACCGATTGATTCATCGTCTTGCGATACGCCTATTGAGGGGTCTCCGGAGAAGACCGTCACGTATAGATTTTGCGGATCGATCGAAAGCTCTTTCGTAAGAAATTCGAACATCCAGGTGATCTGCTCCTTTTTGAAATAATCTCCGAGCGACCAATTACCGAGCATTTCAAAGAACGTCGTGTGGCGATTGTCACCGACCTCTTCGATGTCGCTCTCACGGAATGATCGCTGACTGTCTGCAATACGGGTTCCGAGCGGATGTTTCTCTCCAAGCAGATACGGGATCATCGGCTGCATGCCCGAACCGGTGAAGAGCGTCGTCGGGTCATTCTGCGGAATAAGGCTTGCCGACGGCACGATCGCATGCCCGCGCGTTTTGTAAAATTCCAGATATTTAGTTCGGATATCGTTGATATTCATAGCTATTGATTGTATCGCGCTGCCATATCGATGAGGGCTGCGCTATCTACCTGGTTATAGAACTTGAGCTTCGGAATTTCATTCAATGCTATCCATTCCGCTTCGCGAGTATAGAGCCGCTCTTCGTCGCTCATATGCTTGGTCGATATCTCTCCTGATACGTCTCGCGCCGTGTAGTAGATAACGATCGTGTGGTGATGAGAATGGGTATTGGGGTGTGTAAAAAAACTATCCGCGACACGCAAGAGCTCCCCCGGGGTCGCCATGAGTCCCGTCTCCTCCTTTATTTCTCTGGTGAACGCCTCATGAATGGTTTCCCCAAGGTGAATGCCACCGCCGGGAAAATCCCACCCGTCCCACTGGCTACTGAGCAGTACTTTTCCTTCACGAACAATGACCCCGTATACCGACGGGCGGAATGTAAGATCGCTCGCGGGGACCTCGATCTTTTCACCGTTGATCCCGATACATGTGACACGCTTC
>CAIRSC010000039.1 GCA_903881205.1 uncultured bacterium
AAAGCACTCGGTATCGCGCATCATCGGCAGTCCGCCGGGATACGTCGGCCACGACGAAGGCGGCGGGCTCACCGAGCTCGTGCGTCACCGCCCGTACTCGGTCATCCTCTTCGACGAGATCGAAAAGGCGCATCCCGAAGTGTTCAATATCCTCCTGCAGGTGCTCGACAATGGTCGCCTCACCGATTCCAAGGGTCGCACGGTCAACTTCAAGAACACGGTGATCATCATGACGTCGAACATCGGCGCGGAATACATCGATCGCATGTCCGGTCTTGGCTTCGGCTCCGGTCTCACCAAGACCGAAGATCAGCGCTACGATCAAGTGAAAGAAAAAGTAATGTCTAGTCTCAAAGAATTCTTCCGCCCCGAATTCCTCAACCGTCTCGACGACATCATTCTCTTCGATATCCTCTCGCCAGAATCGGTGCACGACATCGTGCGGATGCAGGTGGAGATCGTCGCGAAGCGTCTTGCGGACAAACAGATCACACTCACGCTTTCCGATGCTGCGATCGAGCATCTCGCCAAAGAAGGCTACAACCCACAATACGGAGCTCGTCCGCTCAAGCGCTTGATCCAAACGAAGCTGCTCACCTCAATCGCCAACATGATGGTCGCCCGTGGTGTGATGGAAGGAGGTAAGGTGGTGGTGGATATCAAGAACGGGGAATTCACTTTCGACGTCCGCAAGGGTCCCGAGCGCGAACGCAGTGTCCGCTCGCGTGCCAAGGTGAGTGCGTAACTCTCTCGAGTCGATTTCGAACGCCCGCCACGTCAATACGAGCTGTGGCGTAGCGGGCTAAATCTGATAGAATCGCACAAACGCATGAGTTTGTGCGTTGAAATGCGTCGGTGGCAGAGTGGTCAAATGCACTTGGCTGTAAACCAAGCGACTCCGGTCTTCGCAGGTTCGAATCCTGCCCGACGCACTAATACCAGGAGCCCGATACATGTATCGGGCTCCTATGTTTTGCATAAAGGAGCGGAATGTATGCGTGATACAATATCCGCATGGTTCGGATACGAACAGCGGCGATATTCGCCACTCTCACAGTCTTCTTGGCTCCGGCGATTACATTTGCCGCCGGCTTGCCGTCGCAGATCGTCACGTGCACCGGCGTCAAATGCTCAGTCTGTGATCTCGCACAGCTGGCGCAAAATGTGCTCAACACGGGGATATACATAGCGGTATTTCTCTCTGCTGTTCTTTTTGCGTACGCAGGCGGGAAGATGGCATTCGCCCAGGGCAATATGTCGGAGATCAGTGCCGCCCGGAGCATGTTCACCAACGTCGCTATTGGCCTCGTGATCATCCTGGCGGGCTGGCTCGTGGTGGACACCGTCATGCGCACCCTGGTAGTGAGCGACACCTCGTTTGGGCCTTGGAACCGTATTTGTAACACCACCGCCGATATTCCTACAGAGCATTTCTACGTCTAGGGCGGAAAGATTGACCCCTCACACGAAAAGCCCAAGTATGTTCTACGTGTACGTACTCAAGAGCTTAAAAGATGGCCTTTTATACTACGGATATACAAACGATTTGAAGAGGCGACTCGTAGAACATACAAAAGGTCTTAACAAATCGACGAAACATAGACTTCCCATCAAATTGGTATATTACGAAGCGTACGCATCGCAGGCAGACGCACGTGCTCGCGAACTGAGGTTAAAGAACTCTGCCGGTGCCTATACTGCGCTCAAACGTCGAATCCCTGTAAGCCTGCGATAGGCATTTCGTGTGCGGGGTTGACCGAATTAACCTGATTGAGTATAGTTCCCCCACGTATGTCACAGGATCAATTGATACAGCTCAAACACGCGGCGACCGGCGAGGTCTATTGGACGCGCAAAAATCGCAAGCTCGTTACCCGGAAGATCGAGCTCAAGAAGTACAGCAAAAAGCTTCGAAAGCACGTCATCTTCAAGGAAGCGAAGAAATAGTCGGATTACCTCCTTTCGGCAGCAGTCGCTCGGAAAAGAAAGTAAACTTTCATTTCGCTCGGCTCCTTAGCCGATAAGTATTTGGAGCCTGCGCTTGCCGGCTCTATACTTACCCGGCTGGAAGTACCAGCCTTAGGGCCTATAGTTCAATGGTAGAATGGCGGTCTCCAAAACCGCTGATCAAGGTTCGAATCCTTGTGGGCCCGCAGTTCTGAAATCGAAGCGTTTTTGTCCGCTTTTGCTATCACATGATAGGGTTTTTTGTATTGCACCTGCACGATATTTTTATCTTTGAAAGAAAGGTTCCAAAGTAGTCTTTCCGCTATTGCACGTTTTTTTGCTTCAGAGGCGGCAAGAAACTCTGCCTTGGCTCTACTAGCCTCTAGAAACACTTTTTTGACTGGTTCCAAAGTAAATACGGGTTGCCCTGCTTCGAGGTCTGCAATCTGCTTTTCGGTATCGAGCCGTTCATGTTTGAGAGCAGCGGCCTTTTCATCGTAGAGAGCCTTTGAGGTTTGTTCAGCGATGAAGGTGTCTAGGAGACGGGATTCTCGCGCAGGGAGCGATTGTAGGCGGATACGGAGGCTTTGGAGGGCTTGCTCAGATTCACCACCGTTTCGGGCGAGGTCTTCTTTTTCCGCTTCGTACATCATCTCGATTTTGCGTTCGCTAAAGGAGAGGTCTTCAAAAAGGGTAGCTACTTTGTCATAGAGGTAATTCTCTCGGAGGTAGTGCTTATGCTCGGCGCACTTTCCACGGCCATTCGTGCAGTAGTAATACTGGTGGCCTTTCTTGAGGGTAGCCGTGAGCATACAACCGCAGACCTCGCAGGTAAGGAACCCTCGAAGTGAAAAGAAGTGCTTTTGAGGGCTTGGGCGTGCTCGACCGGAGAGGACGTATTGCACATCATCGAAGAGTGCTTTTGATATTATCGCTTGGTGCTTGCCTTGATACAGCTTGCCCTGTTGACGCATGACTCCCGTATAGAACGGATTGCCGAGTATGCGGTATATCATGCCTCGGTAAACCTTCCGGCCGTTCGGAGTACGGAATCCTTCTTTGAATAGAATGTTGGATATGTCGAGGATACTGTGCCCTGCGGTGGAGTAGAGTTCGAAGGCCCTTCGGACATGGCGCGCACGTTCCGAGTCCACGATGATGGTCTTTGCAACGCGGTCGTTCGAGTATCCAATCGGTGCATGATTCGGCCACTGGCCACTTTCCAACTTTGTGCGATTGCCGCGCTTTACATTCGTACTCAAGTCCCGTATGTACTGATTCGCCATGCCGAAGTGCATAGCAAGCATGAGCACGTTATCAGCCGGAGAGTGCGTCGCTTCGAACGTGCGGATTTCTTTTATGGTGCCTCGTTGTAGTAAATCAATCACTCTGCCGCCGTCAATAAAATTGCGGGCGAGCCTATCCATTTTCCAACAGAGAATTGCATCAGCTTTTCCTGCACGAATTAGTTTGAGCATGTCGTTGAACACAGGGCGACCCTCAGACTTTGCCGACATTTTTTCTTTGAGAATGAAAGCGATTTCCAGATTGCACGAAGCCGCAAGCTTTACCAGTTCGCTTTCCTGTGAATCCAAAGACTGCACCTGCTTGTCCTCGGTATCGGTACTTTTGCGGCAGTAGAGGATATATCTCATACGGCCATAGTATCGGGCGAATCAAGGAGCGCAAATCGGGTAGTTGGCGATGGAATGATTAACTGCTCTAAAATGCCGCTACCGATTTTGGAGTCATTGAGGGAGAAACCTATCCCTACGCGCTTTAAATCCTTCTTGTAGCGATAGAGGGTGCTTCGTTCAAGACCACCGGCGAGATACATCGCTTTCATCTCTTCGTCGAAGTAATAGCCTTTATAGAATTGATAGAGCCGCATAGTTTTTGTCTTTGTAAAGTGTTCGGAGAGTATTCGGCGTACCTCGGCCTCAGTTGTCGTTTTCGTGTTGATGTAATGAAAGACTTTCCCCAGATATTCCTTTAGCACGTTCTCTATGACCGTATCATCGGCGATGTCGGCAAGATAAATTGCCTTGCGCTTAAAATGCGCGGTTAGGTATACGTGTTTTAATCCGACCTCAAAGCGCAAAATACGTTCGGCGTATTCGGCAAGTTGCTTCGCTCGCTCGTAACTCTGTTTTTCTATTTCCTTAAAATCGTGTTTCAGAAACTCAGGGCCTTTGATGTAAAACTTAACGACATATGCGGAGCCAGTATGCATGATGGAGGTATCCCATACGTGCTTTTTCTTGCGGGGATAGTCTATGCGTTTGATGAAATCAATCGCGTGCATGGCTTCTGCTTTGTCGCGGAGCAGCCAGTTGTAGCAAATATCAAGACGGTACACAGGCCAGAGGGAGAAATGTGGCAGAGCATACTTCACTTGAACGCATAATTCCGAGTAGAGTTTCTCCACGATTCCTAAGATGTCGCGGGGGTATATCATCTCGACATTGTTGCCTCTCTCGTATTTTGGTAGTGAGCACTCGATGAAAAGTCCGGTCGGTACCTTGCTTGATTTTATCGTTACGTTTCGGTGATATGACCCGAGTTCTACATTGGACGCATAAAACTCAAACTTAATTTCTCCGGTGCTTAAATCCTCTTTGCGGAAACGGGTCAGCGTACTCTCTAACTGCGCCAGGAGGGTCGGGTCGGGGATAGGCACTAGAAGCTTAATCGTGTCTATCATGTTGCAAATTACAACGTTCCACAGGTGTTACGTACACCTGTGGAGGGGGTCGGCTCCGCGCACGCTAAAGCGTGCGGCGCAGCCGCCACGCCCCCAATCGCAAACGCATGGAAAAGTCCACCCAATCCGGCGAGATATTCGACTGCTTCCTCTTGCGTCAGTTCAATTCCGTCCTCGTCATGGAAACAGGCGATGCACTCGGCTATGAGTTTCTTTGAGTATCTCTGCGGCATGACGGCAGAGTGCGCTCAAAAGTAGCGCGGGGGTATGGAATGATTCTGGCATTATTCTGCCTTTTGTTCCGAGCTAGGAAATACAAGACGATAGCCGCTACCTTTCACATTTTGGAAGATGTCCATTTTAGATTTGAGGCGAAGAATAACCTTGTACAAATCGGCACGAGCTGATTTTGAATCCGTTTGTGCGGTAGGGTGCATGGCCAATATCAGTTGAAAATATGAGGCGAGGTTGTCCTCGCTTTCGAGAAGTGCTTTAAGCACCTTGTACTCTTGGCCGTTGGGCGTGAGATTATCGGACACGCCTTGATAGGTGAAATCGCCAGTGCGGTAGTTGAAATTGATAGGCAATTTTCTTGTATGCGGCTTTTCTACTGGTGCGGCTGTAGCCTTTTGTTTATCCTCTATAGCCGCGAGCAGGGCGAGGTGGAATTGTCGTAAGTCCTGCTCATATGTGCCACGTTGGCCGACAAACCAACGGTTGTAAACTTTCAGCCTCTCTCGCCGCCACTTAAAAGGATTTTTTTTTGCGAGATTCGGACTGATACGGTCAATGCCTCGAATCATGAGAAGCGCAATGGGGTCTTGCTCGACTCCCGGCTCTATAGAGTTTTTATAATCTTCTATAGGTAGATACACTCGCATATAAATCGTGCAGCCGTGACAGAACATATTAAAGCGCTCCAGGCGCATAGTCAGCTCGTGTTTCTCGACGGCTTCTTCGTCGGTCTTGCACTTCTCTCGCCCCCATATAGCGGTGTGTTTAGCGTGATACTCTTTTTCGCTCTCTAGCCAGAGGGCTTGGAGTTCGGGGGTCTTCTCTATTAGGTCGAAATAGTGGTGGAGGTTTTGGTAAAACAGCGAATCGGAATCGCTCAGGAATACAGCGTTGTAGCGGGTTTTGAGAGAGTCTACGAGGATAGGCATGGCGGTATAATATGCCTGTTACGTCGAAAAGACACGCACTACATTTTTGGTGAAATCGGCAAAATATAAGAACAAAAAATTCCGGAGAAAACGAGAGTAAATGCGCCCAAGATGCTCGACGTTGTTGTGGAGGCCATGTTAATATGCCGTTCATGGGAATGGAGAAGCTTTGGACGAAATCAAGAGTGGATCGTCTCTCGGATCCGCATATTCAGAGGGACCTGGACAAGGAATGGGACAGAGTAAAGGACTCGTTCGGCCGCCTCGGCGAGCAAACAAAAGAAACATGTACGGCGATCGTATACAATTCGCTTGTGCGACCGTTCGTGTCGATTAAACACGGAAAGAAAAGTGAATTTGCGCCTGCGAAACAAGTGATTGCTGGTTCATTTGACTCGACAGGAAAGACCGTGGCACTTGTGGGCCGTGTACTTATGTCGACGGGCCGAGCGGCAAAATACGGTATCCGCCGTTCATTCGTAATTTAAATATGACAGACGATCATCTCACAGACATCGATCCGATCATCGTGGAGAAAATCAGCGAACAGGCTGATGTGTTTATTGATATTGACACACGCGTAAACGAGGTTATTGGATGGGGAGAAGACGAGCTGAAATCAAAGGAAAAGGACCTGAAAGCATCTGGCGGCACACTACAGGATTTCAAAAACGCAGCGATGGCAATAGAAACTGCTGTAGCAGATAAGCTTCGGCAGCTAGAAACAGAAGTAAAAGCACGTTATCCCAAAGACTCAAACGGCTAGCTCTTGATAGCGTCAGAATACTGATCGCAGGATTCCATCAAGTGCTGGCCAAGCGTCTTACCGACGTTTACTCCAGTGTACCGTCCGTAGACAGTAAATGGTCCTATGTTCACTTCACAGATTACGCTCTTTCCAGCGGAGACAAGCAGGTCGACTCCAGCGTAAGACGCACCTATCGTGTTTTTAGCTGCAATCGCAATCTGTTTTTGGTAATCACTCAATTCTATTTTTGTCGCCGTGCCTCCTCTAGATACATTTGATGTAATATTTTTCCGGTTGGTTCTTTTGACCGCTTCGACCACCTCATTGCCGATCATTTCCTGAGCGGTCGATCCGGTAAGGATCACATTGCACGTTGCCGGAAGTTTCAGTAACGATCACTCTTCTCCACGCTTTATCATAATAATCAAGAAAACCTCGGCCTGATCTTTGTATGAGTCGAACGCCCTCTCCTGCTCCGCGATCAGGCGGCTTTACGACATACCATTCGTTCTCTTTTACGGCTGCAAGTAACTCAGAATGTGAGGTTGCGATAGTATCGTCCAAAACTGGTACCCCCTTCTCTCTCAGAAGACGCTTCGTAAAAATCTTATTGTGACCTATTGCGTGAGAGGCCATAGAGTTGACGAATGGAACATGTTTCTCCAGCAGGGCCAGATTCTTCTTATATATCTTGCTGTCCGAGAAGAAGTGCGAATCGTACTGTACGATGAACGCAAGATTGTGCTTTGCACAGAATCTTTCTGCGTCATCGTCGGTTTGTAAATTCAGCTTCTGTAAATCAATCCTTAATACCCTGTATTTACCGCTCTTTCCGATAGTGGATATCAATTCATCCAAGAACATGCGGTCTGATTTGTCGGAACGATATAACCACTTAGGCATGTAAATGCCTATCGTTTTCATCCGGACATTTTAGCTCATTTTATTGAGATATTTCTTGAGAATTACGGCTGATCCAAAAAGGCTTGACTAGTCCGATATACGTGGTATCGTTGCACTTGCAAATCAATCTCGATTTGCTTGATCATTGGAGAAGCGAAATGGACGATAATCGCAAGGGTGAAATCGCGTACGCGTTCCTCAAGCACCGTCTGAAAGAATCTGACGGCGGCATGAGTATTGGCAACAACTTACGACGTCAGATTGGAAACATCGCCAAGCAGACGGGCGTACCCTTCGAGGAAGCCCTCGAATTCGCGACCGGAATGGCCATGGAGATTCTCGCCGAAGTCAGCGATCCGAAGAAGCCGGCAACCCCGGACGAACTCGAAGGTCATTGGGGCCACGGCGGCCACTAACGAACGTCTGAGCGACAGGGTGAGCTACCCATGCTCCTAAAGGGGTAAATTCGGTGCCCGTCTTTACGGACACGTCGAAGGATAAGAACCCAGCCCCTCGCTCTCGTTCACAGAGCCTCAGCGCAAATGCTGAGGCTCTTTTCTTTAGCTATACTGGTTCCAACGTCGTACCATACGGCCCGCAACAAAACATGCTGAACAATTTCACATACGTATTTAATGAAGGTCCTTTTGAGACTATCGAAGAACTTACAGCTAGTTGGAATATCGGTAATTGTCGCAGGGCGCTGCAAGCGTATCTTTACTATGAGCGAGAAATTTTCCTCACGCCAGAAGAAGTTCTTCAGCCCAATGGGTATCTGCGAACGGGCGAATTCATCTTTAAATCTAAAGAAGAAATAGATTGGAATCGATTAGAACCTGGCGATATCATTTACGCAGAAATCATTTGTAATAAGCGAGGTGAAATTGTTGATAGGAGTCTGGCAGCTTTTGGTACCGCTGACGAATATTTCATAGCACTTCATACTGCGATATATACGGGCAAGATGAACGAGGAAATCTATCATGCTACCGCAATAGACGGGATAAGCTGTCTGTGGTCACTCGAGAAATTCAACTCATTCTATAAGCCAGTCGCAGTCAAAAGAATTGTACAATCTACATAGAATAAAGGTTATTATTCAAGGCTTGAGCTTAAAATAGTTCCAACGTTGTACCATACGGCCCGCCAGATTTGAACGCAGTGAAAATACTGCGGGCCCAAGCGGGTGCCGGTGGTACGCGCGGCAAGGATTCGAAAGATTTTGCGTAGGTGCCCGCCAGTAGGTGGGCTCGCAAAATCAGGACCGAGAAATTTCTGTCTGCGACGGCGGGCAGAGATGCTCTTGGCCTAATCCTTGTGGGCCCGCAGCAGATCGAAGTGGTACTATTTGTGACATGGGAATAGAGAATAGCGACGTATCGCGCAGGCAGTTTTTGAAGGATCTGTCTGCGGGTGTCGTAGCAGTCGGGCTCGGGGTTGATGCTGCAGCGGCAGAAGAGAGTATCCAAAAGATAATTGAAGTTCGGAAGTTAGACAACAATGAAAACATGGAGCGACCGCCGCGTTTCAAGACGGTAAGAGATGAGATATTGCAAGTGCATGAAGACGGATCAAAAACACAGCGCGTCTTGGAATGTAACGGGATTCATCATAGGATTTGCGTCGATAGAATCATGTACGATGAAGTGGGCGATATAATAGGAGACGAAGAGCTATCAAGAGGCGAGCTCACGCCCTGCGACGGAAATCATGCCTAAGGTAGAATGAATATATAAATATGTTCACACCATCACGTATGAAAAATCTTTCACGGATCACAGGGGGAGTGCTGAGTGTTCTGTTTCTGGTGACCCCGGCTGCCTTCGCTGAGGCGTCGTCACTTTCCATTATTTCTCTTTCTCCCGGAAGTACCGTGGCGGCAAAGGACGGACTGTCATTTAAGATATCGCCGTCGGGATTTGAAGCGTTGTCATATCAACTGACTGACTCATTTCCGGGATCCTCGGTCTCTCAGAGTAATATTGCCGGTGCCGGGAATTTCTACTGGGTACCGAGTGCGAGCGATGTGGGCACTCACGTGCTCACGATCACTGCTTCGAATTCATCAGGGGATACGGCGTACATTACTCAATCGATAACGGTAGCCCCAGCGGCCTCACTTTCAATATCATCTCTCTCGCCGGGAGCGGCCATAATGCCCGGCACAAGATTCTCTTTCACGGTTTCCGCCTCTGGGCTCACCAATCCGTCCTACTCTGTTGGTGATTCTTTTGGCGGATCGAGCGTTGCCAACGTTGTCATCGGCGCCGCGGGGAATTTTTCTTGGACACCTGATCTCGGGCAGTCCGGCGATCACGTCATCACAGTTTACGCGCGCGATGCTTCCGGGCACAGCGCGTCTATCACTCAAACAGTACGCGTCGGTATCGGACCAAGTCTTACGATCGCGCTGCTCTCACCGGGGGCGAGTGTCGCACTTGGCACAACGACCACTTTCACCGTCATCCCGACGAATTACGCACCGACAGCGTACAGTGTAAGCGACAACTTCACCGGCTCATCCGTATCGAATAGCAACATCACTACATCCGGCCTCTTTTCATGGTTTCCGCAGGGGAGTGATGCTGGCGTCCACGTGCTCACGATCAAGGGGACGGTAGGAGCATTCGGGGATAGCACGACAACGACACAGACGATAACTGTGGTGGGGGCGGGAGGAGCGACGCAGTCTACGCTCGCGGCGACTTCAAGCGTTGCATCGGGCACGTCTCTGTCAGTACTACAAGCACAACTTGCCGCATTATTGGCGCAGACCAAGGCACAGTCGAATACGACTAGCACGGCATCTGTGGCTCCCGCTTTCACCTCCAATCTGCATTCCGGGATGCAGAGCGACGACGTATCACGACTACAGACATTGCTTCTCCAGCAGGGATTCTTTTCGGGCACTCCAAGTGGATACTACGGTCCCCAGACCACCACTGCGGTGAAGAAGTTCCAAAAGGCACATGGGCTCGATCAGTTGGGCACGGTTGGGCCGGGTACGCGGGCAGCGCTCAATGCGCTTTCATCCGGTTCGCAGACCGCGGTAAGCTCGACCGTTTCTGTGGCGACGAGCGATGGCTACATATTTAAAAATTTTATGGGACTCGGAGAAGACAGTACCGACGGTCCCGACGTGATGGAACTGCAAAAGCGATTAGCAACATTGGGCTTTTTCTCCGGTGTTCCGACCGGTACTTTCGGGCCTGCGACGGAGGCATCCGTGAAAAAGTTCCAGAAAGCACATGGACTATCCGCAGTAGGCTACGTAGGCTCCGAGACCCGCGCTGCTCTCAATAAATAGACAAGGATGGTTCTTGGGGATTTTTCCCCTTCTCGAGGCATCGGGCCTCACCCGCGTGCTAGC
>CAIRSC010000040.1 GCA_903881205.1 uncultured bacterium
TACCTCGTCTCACCGGGGCTCACCGGCTGGGCGCAGGTACGTCACGATCGTCATCCGCACCACGGCGCCGACATCATCGAGACCAAAGAAAAACTTTCATACGACCTCTATTATTTGAAGCATCGTTCGCTGCTTCTCGATTTGTTTGTTATGCTGCAAACAATACGCGTCGTTCTCACGGCACGCGGAACGTAAACACAAATATAATTTGCCCGTAGTCATCGGGCGTTATACTTAGCTTTATGCAACCGGATAGAAGCCGACAAACGCTTCGTGCCTTCACGTGGATCGCTGTCATTGGCATCTCATGGGCATCGCTGTCATATGTTCCCGGACGTATCGATAGTCACATGTCGCTTGCTGCGGCGAGCTACTCTGATGATGCGGACCTCATGTGTTCGGAGAAATTTGATCCGAACATGTTCTACTACCAGTACGACAGAACGACAAAGAAATGGGGCCTTCTGGGAAGGCTCTGCGAGGAGACGACTGCTTCGGGCTCTAAAATAGAGGGATATTGTACGGCACTGAATAAATGTAAGGCAACCAGCATTGACGGGAAAACTCTGCCTGGCCTTCCTCCTGATTCACCGTCTGCTTCCCAAGAACAAACAAGCTCATTTGAAGACTTTTCCGCAACCGCAGATACGTATGGTGATATTGAGCCGCAATCATTTCCCCTTGGATCCGAGTCGGTCCCTGCCGCACAAACGTCCCGTATTAACGAGAGCTTTGATGAATTGAGTAAAAGTTCGATGGACCGTGTTTTGAAAGGCGACACTTTCAACGCAGATGTATCATTGCAGATCGGTCTTCAGTCGCGTGCTCAAGAACTGAATTTAATGACGGAGTACCATGATTCGGATACTCCCGATTCGCTTCGCGAGAGCGACTCATATAAGGACCTGGTGAGACTGAGTAGCGGTATTACACCGGAAACCAAAATGAACATAAGCGATATTGATAGCGAAAAAACGAATAGCATCTTGGTCATGCCCTACAAGCCGGAATCTAAACTTGAACAGGGCTTCATCAGCTCACAATCCACGTTCGTTAGCGATGACCAGCATTTCTACGATTCATTTCGCAGGTCGGAAAATGTTGAGGTACAGACCAAATTCGGGCGCGTGGTAAGCACTGTTAACGAAGCGGTCAGCAACATGTACGAAAAAATAACTGACAAAGTATCCGGCCTGTGGTCGGGAATATTCAGTAGGTAATCCCATCTGATGATAGCTCGCGTAGCATCGGAATTCAAAGTATTATACGGGAATGAAAAAAGCGGTTATCACGGGAGGAGCGGGATTTATTGGGAGCAACATCGCTCGGACCCTCATCGCCGCCGGTTGGGAAACACATCTCATCGACAATAATCCGGCGTTCCGTCGAGACACGGTGCCGAAAGAAGCAACGCTTCACGAATTCTCAGTACTTGATACCGAAGCGACGCAGAAGGTGTTCGAGGGCGCCGATGTGGTATTTCACACCGCTGCGATCCCGCGAGTCCCGTATTCGATTGAATACCCCGTGGAGACAACCAATGAGAACATCACAGGTACGGTCTCGGTGCTCACCGCCGCTGCGCGTGCCAAGGTGCGTCGCGTCGTCTATTCCGCCTCGGGTTCGGCATACGGAGAACAGCAAACACTCCCGCTCGCCGAGACGCTCCCGGCGAATCCGGTCAATCCGTATGGACTACAAAAATACGTCGGCGAACTTTTCGCCAAGATGTGGCCCGATATCTACGGCGTTGAAACGGTCAGTCTCAGATATTTCAACGTGTACGGACCTGGCATGGACCCCAACGGCGCCTATGCGCTCGCTATTGGTAAGTTCCTCAAGGCCCGACAGGATGGCGAGCCGATCACTATTTTTGGCGATGGGACCGTGACACGCGATTTCACGCATGTGAGCGATGTGGTGAATGCCAATGTGCTCGCAGCAGAAAGCCCGAACGTAGGGAAGGGAGAA
>CAIRSC010000041.1 GCA_903881205.1 uncultured bacterium
ATTGCGCGGGAGGGACAATCTCGATATCACCATTCTCCTTCCAGTCGAGCTTCACCCCGATACTTTCCATCACCTCGTAGAGCCGCTTCACCTCCTCGATGCGCGGCATCTTTTTGAGCGTGGTTTTCCCGCGATTCAGCAGCGACGCAGCGAGCATCGCTACAGCGGCGTTCTTTGATACCTTAGTGACCACAGTTCCCGAGAGCTTTTTTCCCCCGATGACTTTGTAATGCATCGGGACATGATGACAGATTTATGCCAAAAAGGAATGCGGAAGATGAAGAAACTGGTTGGTGCGTCAGGAGGGAATCTCCCTCGCCTCTCGTCGTGCCGTCGCACGACTCGGACTAGGCACCGCCTCACGGTCTCGCCAGCTGGCTCGACATCGTTCCGGCGTCCGATTCCTTACGAACGCTTCTCAGGAACGTTCTCCTGCGCACAAAAACAGAATGCTCAATGCACCGCATTGAGCCCTGTTATTTGTGCGTCAGGAAGGAATCGGACCTTCGACCTCTGTCTTATCAGGACAGCGTTCTACCACTGAACTACTGACGCTAGTGAGGAGCAAAGTGAGAATACTACGTATTTTCACTTTCTCCGAGTGCCGCGTTAGCACGAATGTACTGACGCGAGCGAGGCTCGAAATGCGAACGCTTGCTTTGGCATTTTAGCCGAGCGAAGCGTCAGAAAGCTTTGCTGAAAGCAAAGCTTACGGCGCATCTCCGCGTACGAGCGATAGTACCAAAAATACCCGCGTTCTGCCACCTCCGCTGAGGCTCGTTCCCGTTTACGGGTTATACACAGTCCGAGGCCCAGAAACACGGATAGCGCACCAAAGGACGTATTATACAAATATTGTCAGCACATTAATTATGTTCATCAGAAATGGAAACACGAAGTGGGACGTTGCCGGTGCGTGAGGGGTCCTCACCCAAAATACACGGTCTCCCAAAAAAGAATGTGTCGGGCAAACAACGGTCAATACCGGGGCCCGATAAGATTTCCCGTTTTATCTCAGAGCACCGGCCGCAGACGCCTGCGCTCGTCGTCGATCTGGATATCATCGCCGACAACTATCTTGCGCTGCGCAGCACCTTGCCCATCGCCGAGGTCTACTACGCGGTCAAGGCAAATCCCGCACCCGAAGTCATCGCTCGACTTGTCTCTCTCGGCTCATTCTTCGACGTGGCGAGCCCTGCGGAAATCGAACTCGTGATGAGTGCCGGAGCGAAGCCGCAGCAGATCTCGTTCGGCAACACCATCAAGAAGGAAGTCGACATTGTGTCGGCATACACGCGCGGCGTACGCATGTTTGCATTCGATTCAGAGGCCGAGCTTCTCAAGCTCGCACGCGCTGCACCGGGAGCAAAAGTCTTCTGCCGCCTACTTATGAACTGCGAGGGCGCCGATTGGCCGCTGTCGCGAAAATTTGGCTGTGAGACGGACATGGCTCGCGACCTACTCATCAAAGCAAAGACGCTCGGCCTGCATCCGTACGGTGTGTCATTCCACGTCGGCTCCCAACAGACCCGCACCGATCAATGGGCATTCGCACTCGAGAAAACCGCTGAGCTCTTTGTGTCACTCAAACGCGACGGCGTAGCGCTCGAAATGGTGAATATCGGCGGTGGACTCCCCGCTCATTACCGCGATTCCGTAGAACCAGTCGAGGCCTACACATCCGCCATTCAAGCGGCGATGACAGAACATTTCGGTGAAAATCTCCCGCGCATCATCATCGAACCCGGCCGCTCGCTCGTCGGTGACTCAGGCCTTATCGAGACCGAAGTGGTCCTCATATCGAAGAAGTCGTATGGCGATGACGCTCGCTGGGTATATCTCGACATCGGAAAATTCGGTGGCCTCGCAGAAACGCACGACGAGGCGATCAAGTATCGTATTGAGGTCGTGGGTAGGAAGGGTGCCACGGGCCCGGTGATACTCGCCGGCCCCTCATGCGATTCCGTCGACATTCTCTACGAGAAATTCCAATACCAACTCCCCCTCTCACTCCAAGTCGGCGACCGTATCCGCATCTATGCCACGGGTGCCTACACATCGAGTTACTCATCCGTCGGCTTCAACGGATTCGCACCATTGCCCACATATTGCATCTGAGCCGTACCCCCACATCCAACCGTCCGTGGGCAGGTAATGGGGTAATTGCGTGATAATATGGACTTTCTATGACTGACCAAAAAACCCTGAGCGGCAAGAAGGTACTGATCGTCGAAGACGATACATTTCTTCATACACTCCTGGCCGATAAGCTTGCACACCTTCGCGAACAGGGTGTCGAGATTTTCACCGCGCTTAATGCGGAAGAGGCGTTGAAGACTGCCCGTGAATCGACTCCCGACCTCATGATGCTCGATGTAGCGATGCCAGGAAAGAACGGCTTTGAAGTGATCGAAGAACTTCGAGAGGATGAACGATTCAAAAAGACTCCCATTATTATCCTTTCGAATTTAAGCCAAGAAAGTGACGAGAAGCGCGCCCAGGATCTGGGAGTGGATGCCTACCTCGTGAAGGCAGACTTCTCGCTCGATGAGATCGTCAACGAAATAACGAAGCTCCTGCTACGGTAATCCCTACCGTATGGACAGGCACCGTTTCTGCTCCCGGATACGGTACAATTCAGGCACTGCCTGAGCGAATAACGGCTAGGTATCGACCATTATATTCATATGAAAGAAATCGGGCTCTTTTTTGCCGTTGGTATCGTCGCTCTTTTAGGTGGCTTGTATATGCTCCAGGCCGGTATTCTTGCTCCGGTACCGGGGCTCGGAATGATTCTCGGCGCCTCGGCAATATTGCAATGGTGGGTCGCTCTTCGTCTTCGTGGCGCATGGAATGCGATGCCGCCATCAGTTCAGACGAACAACCAGACTCTCAATCAGATGCGCTGGCTTTTTACATTCGGCGCCATCTTTCTTACGGTGGACCTTTTTCCACACGTTATTCTCGTCATGTCGGGATTCTCAGAACAAACGGTCACTACCGCTCACTGGGTCGCTCACCTTTTCCTGTTCGTGTATCTGATCATCGCGACCAGAATGGCAGTGATGTTCTTCAACCCGCGATGGAAGAACTATGCGACCGGATTCGTCGTCTTAGTCAGTCTGGCCGCACTTTCAGTGAGTGCCGTGAAGCCAGATTATCTGACCAACATTCCCGGATCGGCATATCCGTTCGTTTCTTCTGACCCGTTGTACGCGATGTTCAACATGATTTCGAACGTCACATCGGTCGGTATCTTCGGCCTCTACCTCATCATCATGAGCTTGCGCAGCAACGTAAGCTGGTCAGCGCGCATCCGTGCAATTCTGTTGGGATTGGGCTTCCAGGGACTTGTTGCGATGGGGTTCTTGATTCAATACAGTCACACACAAAACACCGCCATGTACATCTATATCGCAAGTATTGCGTGGTCGCTGCTGACCGGCCTTGGCGCACTGTACGCGGCTCGCTGGCGAGCATAGTTCTGCATGCCTACCAAAGCTGAACAGTCGACACCTCCGCCACTGGAGGACACGCGCGCACCCCACGCGATTTCACTTCGGGTGAAGTTTATCCTGACACTTGGCGGATTGAGCCTGCTGCCTTTTTTCTTCATTGTTCTGCACTTGATGACCGGCTATGGAACAATCATCCAAGCTGCCGTCGCGGCAATACCGGACCCTGTCACACAATCTGAACTCGCCGCAAAGACTGCAGCTGTCAAGACTGATGCGGAATTGTTGGGAATCGTGTTCCTCATACTTATAGCACTGGGCACCTTCGTATCGGAGAATTTCTTTACCGGAGAAGTACGGACACTTCTCCGGTGGCTGCGAGGAGCGCGCGCAAATAATTTCCGCGAATTTACCGACTCACCAGTCGCTTCCGACGATGAACTGGGGCAGCTCGGTCGCGAAATGCGCGGTGCAATTACGTATTTCCAAACCGTTGAGGCACGCGAGAAACAGGTCTTACAGCAGAAAGCGGAATTCATCTCTATCGCAGCACATCAGATGCGCACACCACTGACGGGGCTTCGTTGGGGCATCGAAAGTGTACTTGCCCTGGACGCTTCGCCCGAAGAGCGCAAAAAGACAGGTGTCGGTATTTATGCGACGGTAGAGCGCATGATCAACCTCGTCGACGACCTGCTCGACGCGGCAAAGATGGAAGAAGGTAAATTTGGATACAATTTCCAGAAAGTCGATATCGTTCCGATCATAAAAAAACTCCTCGATCATTTTGAACTGATCGCACGTGCGCGAACCATCGCACTTACATTAGATGCCCCCGCGCTCCCGGAGGTGTATATCGACCCCGAGCGTATCGCGACCGTCGTATCAAACCTCATCTCAAACGCGATCGACTACACCAAAGAAGGAGGTACGGTCTCGATCATACTCGAAGACACGGGTAATCGAGTATCTGTTGCAGTGAAAGACACCGGCATCGGAATCCCCGGCACCTACATCCCTGAGCTCTTCCATAAATTTGCACGTGCGGATAATGCCATACGTATGCGACCCGACGGATCGGGACTGGGGCTGTATATCGTAAGCAATATTGTCGAACATCACGGGAGTACGATCGCAGTGGAATCGAAAGAAGGAGTAGGGTCAACGTTCTCGTTCACCGTTGCGAAGAAAGAGGCCGATTTCGTCCCGCAAGGCACTACCGTAAAAGAATTCTTCGAGAAATTCTAGATATACAAATTTGCTATTTGTTCTACACCCGTACATGGGTGTGAAAAACGCCAAAAACACCGTGCTCCTCCAGGAAGTCGGTGATCTGTAACTTAAAGCTTTAGCAACACAACTTTGCAAACAGACTCTGTTCGAGTCATCAACCCCCAAGGGGGGTCCCGATTATTCTACGACCTTACATGGTCGTGAAAATCGTCACACACACTCTTTTGTTTCGTCCAAACGATCCGCTTTCCGGATCAGTCACGCGTAGTTGATAGGTATCAACGCGATTCCTCTTCGGTGCTCTATAGAGACACCGAATATCGACTATCAGCTTCCACCCCGAAGGGTATCAGCATCCAATGTTGGAATGAATCCACGAGCAGCTTCCGCTACCCGTGCCTTGTTACGACTTACTCTTTGTCATTGAGTTTGCCTTGGACCATCGCAAGGATGAGCTTCGGGCACTCCCAACTTCCCTGAGTTGACGGGCGGTGAGTACAAGGCTTGAGAACGTATTCACCGTGGTGTGGCTGACCCACGATTACTAGCGATTCCAGCTTCATGGGGTCGGGTTGCAGACCCCAATCCGAACTGAGGCCGCTTTTTAGGATTTGCTCCGGGTTACCCCATTGCGCCCCTTTGTAACGGCCATTGTAGCGCGTGTGCAGCCCAGGACATCAGAGGGACATGCTGACTTGGCGTCATCCTCACCTTCCTCCCCCGTGAGGGGGCAGTCTCGCCTGACACTTGTAACAGGCAACGAGGGTTGCGTTCGTTACCCCACTGAAGGGAACGGTTCAAACCACGAACTGACGACAGCCATGCATCACCTGTCCTACACCCTCGAAGGCTTCCTAGCTTTCGCTAGGCGTGCAGTAGGATTTCTAGCCCTGGTAAGGTTCTTCGCTTAGCGACGAATTAAGCCACACGCTCCACCGCTTGTGCAAGCCCCCGTCTATTCCTTTGAGTTTTAGCCTTGCGGCCGTACTACCCAGGCGGTCAACTTAACGCGTTAGCTTCGCCTCCCAGAGGGTCGATACTCCGGAAAGCCAGTTGACATGGTTTAGGGCGTGGACTACCGGGGTATCTAATCCCGTTCGCTACCCACGCTTTCGTGCTTGAGTGTCAGAAACGCGCCAGTACATTGCCTTCGCTTTCGGTGTTCCCCTAAATATCAACGGATTTCACCCCTACACTTAGAGTTCCATGTACCTCTCACGCTCTCAAGTCATACCGTTTCGCCCGCAGATCCTCGGTTGAGCCGAGGGGTTTAACGGACGACTAATATGACCACCTACGCACCCTTTACGCCCAGTAATTCCGGGTAATGCTCGGGGCCTCTGTATTACCGCTCCTGCTGGCACAGAGTTAGGAGCCCCTTATTCATGAGGTAACGTCAATAACTTCCTCCCTCATAAAAGGTGTTTACGCGCCGAAGCGCTTCATCCACCACGCGGTATCGCTCGATCAGGCTTGCGCCCATTGTCGAATATTCTCGGCTGCGGCCCCCCGTAGGGGTATGAACCGTTCTCAGTTTCATCGGTGGGGGTCAGCCTCTCAGCTCCCCTAAACGTCATAGCCTTGGTAAGCCATTACCTTACCAACTAGCTGATATTACGCAGGCCGCTCCGGAAGCGAAAAATCTTTACTCTTGCGAGACCATCGGGAATTGCTCAACCTTTCGGCTGGTTATGCCCGACTTCCGGGGACGTACCTACGTGTTACTACCTCGTCTGCCACGGGTCTAAACCCGTTCGACTTGCATGCCTTATCCATACCGCCAGCATTCACCCTGAGCTAGGATCAAACTCTAAGTAAAAGAATTAGTACCTCTGATCGTGTTTTGGACGGGTCCTCAACGAAAAGAGTAATTCTTACGAATTTGACTTAACTATTTTTTAGGATGGACGAAACAAAAGAATGGATGTTCTTTTGTTTCTTACTGTTTACTCACACATGAAATCCTCCTAGAACTTCATATGCGTTTTGAATTTTTTGTGTTGCTTGCTTGTGTGTTGCTTTTGTTATCGTATTCCCGGCTTAAGGAAATACGACCTTTACCAACTAAGTAAGTGATTTACTTAGATTGTTTTTTCACACCCGATCCCGCTACAGGACCTGGTGCAAATGCTTTGTCATATTCAATTATCAGAGATCAGGACCACGCTCTATCTGCCACACCGGTATAACCGGTAGAAGGCCTTCCAGTCGAGTGACTTTCAGGCATTCTTTCGTTCAGCCAAGACCGAAAGAAAAGGCCATCAGGAGCGATGGTCCAGAGAGTATAGTCGACTGAGAATGTAAGTCAACCCCATGCCTCATTATGAGTACTTTATGAAGCTTTGAGCCAAAAAATGAAGGCCGGCGGTGCGATGCACCGCCGGC
>CAIRSC010000042.1 GCA_903881205.1 uncultured bacterium
ATGCATACAATACTCAAATATCTCGGCACCGTGGCGGCGATCATGCTCACGGTCTATATTGTCCCAGGAGTCGTTATTACCGGCGGATGGACTTCCATATTACTCGCAGCGCTCGTGTGGTCGGTGATCTCAATGATCATCAAGCCGGTGCTCACGATCCTCACACTCCCGATCACACTCATCACCTTCGGACTCTTTTCCTTCGTGCTCAATGCGCTGCTCTTCTGGGCGATGACGCTGATAGTCCCCGGGTTTTCGGTCGCGGGGTTCTGGGCGGCGCTCCTCGGAGCACTCGTGCTCTCGATCCTCAGTTGGTTCATCCACAAGGTGCTCTAGTATGGAAATATCGGGGCCTGCATTCTTCATAGGCAAGGGCGATGATTCGCTGATCTCATTCGGCTCGGGGCAGCCCGACATGCCGCCTCCCGTAGAGGCTTTCGACATTCTCAAGACATACACGGGATTCAAATACGGTCCGGTGCAGGGCGAGGAGCCGCTGCGTGCCGCACTTGCCGAGAAATATGCGGGCTCGACTGCCGATGATTTCGTCATCACCAACGGTGCCTCGGAAGCGATCGATATCGTACTGCGCGCTATTTCAAAAGAGGGAGGGACGGTGCTGCTTCCGCGCCCGTACTACTATTCGTATCCGTTCAATGTGCGCTATGCGGGCATGACACCGGTGTATTACGATCTCGTCGACGGCAAGATCGATTTTGATATTTTCGCTCAGGTCCTCGATGAGGCGACCGCGGTCGTCATCAATTCGCCGTCGAATCCGACCGGCACCGTCCAAAATGTCGACACGCTCAAGAAGATCGAGGCGCTCTGTGCTGAGCGCGGCGTGTGGGTGATTTCGGATGAAGTATACAAAGACATCATCTATGTGCGCGAAAATTATTTGATCCAGGGTCCGAAGGTGGTCACCATCAATTCATTCTCAAAGACGTATGCCATGTGCGGATTGCGTGTGGGATATGTATATACGCAGAATAAAGAGCTCGTAGAAAAGATCGTGGAGATGCGCACGCACACGGCGATGAATACCTCGATCGTCGGGCAGATGATGGCGCTCGCTGCGCTCTCGAGCCCGGCCTCATACATCGCGCATAATCTCGAGGTCTGGAAGGCGCGTCGCGACATGATGGTGAGCGGTATGCGCGAGCTTGGGCTCGATCTCTGGGAGCCGGAAGGCGCGTTTTATGTATTGCCAAAATTTGAGGATTCGGGACGCACTGTCGCAGAACTCTACGAAAAGCATCGCGTGATCACGTACGACGGTGCATGGTTCGGCGCGCCAGGCCGTGTCCGTTTCAGCTATGCGCTCGACGCATCCAAGATCATCGAAGGGCTCAGCAGACTCAAAGAATTTCTTACAGAAAAATAAAAGGCGCCGCGAAGCGGCGCCTTCTTTATTTCGACCTGTCTGCACTCAATAGAGCCGGATGTGGCCGTTGGCGAGGAACCGATAGCGATCGGCGCTCTTCGGACCGGATTGCCGTATCGGCATGCCGATGTCGGACACGCCTTCCGCCGGCGAGCTGCAGTCGTACGGGCGGACATACAGCTCGCCCTGTATGCGGCGCACTGTCCGATGGCATGGCACCATGCGCGTGACGCCGCGCTCGGTGACCCGGGCAGAGCCGGTAGGAAATTCACTCTTCCATACGAGCTCATCCGCCTTTGCCCCCGCAGCACACAACACCATCATCGAAAGAACCAAAAGAGCTTGTCGCATTTCAAAACACCCCCTGTTACAACATTACTGTGACCATATTCCAAATGACCGCCGTGGTCAAATCGGGGTATACGAAAAACGGAGCCTTTCGGCTCCGTTTTTGTTAGTTGTGATCGTGACCCGCGTGCGGATCGTTGCCTTGCCCGCTCTGGGTGGTCGGCTTAGTGAAGTCACTCATCTTCGCTCCGGTGATGGCGAAGAGGTAGATGATCTCGAGAATACCGATGGTGTTGATAAAGAGAAATGCAATGAACCAGCCCCTGTCTCCGCGCTTTGCTGCGCGCCAGAGCGCGAGACCCTTCCACACCAAGCTCCATGCCGCTACTAAAAGAATAACTGATGCGACAAGGGGGAGACCAAGGCCTGCGCCGTAGCTTCCCATCATGCCGTACCCCTCATGAAAGTTGTACACGCCACAACTATACACCTGCTATTTACGAGCGCTATGGCCTCTAAATGCCCAACTTTTCCGCAGTGTTTTTATATTGTTCATAAAATGGGACGCTCTTTCATTGGATGCGGAGAGAGCGAGATTCGAACTCGCGGACCCAATTAAGAGTCGACAGTTTAGTAAACTGTTGATTTAAACCACTCATCCATCTCTCCGTACTGCGATTATAGACTTTTTATTGGCGGAGAGGGAGGGATTCGAACCCTCGGAACCCTTTAGAGGCTCAACACATTAGCAGTGTGCTCCATTCGACCGCTCTGGCACCTCTCCATGTTCACTTCGTTCACAAAACGGTCGGTTGCCGGGCGGTCGAACGAGTTCGTCCACCTCGTGCCTGTTCGCTTGCGCTCACATGGGCACGTCCCTTCGGGATCGGGAAAAATACTTATCCGCATTTTTCCCACTCTGGCACCTCTCCGTGTGCGCCTTACCATACCACGGAGAGGCCGCGGAATCACGTTCAAAACTCAGATATACTTAAGCGCTATGGTCATGCACCACTATCATACCCGCAGGCGCGCAGAGCCGTATCCGGCGAGTACGTTCAGGATGCGGGTGTTGGATTTTTCCGTGTACGTCGCGGGCGTGCTTGGTGCCTTCGCGACCATTCCACAGATCATCAAAATATACTCGACGCACGATGCCGGGGGTGTATCGCTGCTCACATGGAGCATGTACACGCTCTTCGATATTCCGTGGGTCATTTATGCGATTGTCCACAAGGAACGACCGCTCGTGGTGTGTTATTCGCTCTGGTTCTTTTTCAATACGACAGTAGTGATCGGTGTTCTGATGTTCGGCGGCGGGCAATTGGGCCTTCTCTAAGTATGAAAAAGCGAGTCAAAGCGCAGAAGAACGGGTCGGATGATGTGACCGAGATACGGTATGGCATCCATACGTCGCCCTTCGGCTGGTGCGTGATCGGGCTCGCAAAGGGCGGTGTCTGCACACTGCTCTTTCTTGAATCAAATTGGGAGCGCGAAGCGGTGAAGCGGATCAAGGCGTCGTGGCCGAAAGCAGTGCTCGTGCGAGATGATGCGGGTACCGCGCCGTATGTAAAAAAGATATTCGCGCACTCGGGCAGGAAGTTGCGCATCCCGCTCGTCTTAAAAGGGACTGGCTTTCAGATCAAGGTATGGGAGGCACTGCTCGCGATTCCCGAAGGTCGTGTCACGTCGTATGCCGATGTTGCGCGTGCGATCGGCAAGCCGAGTGCAGTGCGTGCGGTGGGGAGTGCGTGTGGGAAGAATACGATCACGTATCTCGTGCCGTGTCACCGGGTGCTTACATCGAGTGGCGGACTGGGCGGCTACAACGGCGGAGTTGAGCGCAAAGAAACAATCCTCGCGTGGGAAGCAGCGCGGGCAAAGTAATCTATCAACAGGTGCCTCAGAGTGGGGCATAGTATTCTCAATTAAGAAAGGAAGTATCTATGGCACACAATGTACCGGTACCAAAAAAGATGCCCGAATCGGGCTTTTACTACCACTACAAGCATGATCCGGTAGGGGAAGTGAATAACTACGCCTACTATATATATGGCGTCGGACTCCATACCGAGGATGATTGCCGGCCCCAAGATCAATTCATGCAGGTGTACCGACCGCTCTACGAAGCGTACGTGTACGGGCTCGGGAAGCTCTTCGACCTGCGTCCGCTCCACATGTTCTACGAACCCGCGGTAGTCGACGGTCGCTCGGTCCGGCGATTCACAAAGATCACTGATCCGGCCATCATTGCCCGGCTGCGCGAGATCAAAGCGCAGATGTACCCGGAAGAATAAGTTCTAATCCAGAGCCCCGGCGCACGCCGGGGCTCGTTGTGTCGAGGAATTAGGCGCGCGCCAGCCCTGCTTCGCTGAAGCTACGCACGGGCAAGTGCGATGAGGGTTACCTCGGCACCCGCGCGTTTGAGCGCACGCCCGGCGTGGATGAGTGTCGCTCCGGTCGTCGCGACGTCGTCGATAAGGTATACGTGCGTATTTTGTACGAGCGCAGGATTTGGCACCGCAAATGCATCGGATACATTGCGCAGCCGCTCGGCGCGCGAAAGGTGCGTCTGCGGCGTCGTCTGCCGCACTCGCTCGAGTGCACCTGGTATCAAAGACGCCGTATCACCGTTGCGGTATTCGAGCGGCAGCGAGGCGAGTGCCAGCCCGATCTGGTTGAATCCGCGTTCGCGCTCTCTCGATGCATGCAGCGGTATCGGCATCAGAAGGATTCTTTTTTGCGAGAACATGCGTGCGTTGGAGATCTCCTCCGAAAAATATTCCGAAAGCACCGCGGCACAGAGGTGTGCCGCATGTCCCGTGCCGTCATACTTGAGCGACTGAATGAGATCGCGCACTTCTGAGCGCTGATAATCCATGAGCGTCGTGATCTGCTCCCCGAGGAGCTCGTGCGATGTCACCGTGAGCGGGACGCTTTCGAGACTGAGCGCTTTGGTGCGCGCTGATCGCGGGCGCAAGGGAAGTATCGTGTCGAGGACCGTTTCTACTCCCATTTTGAGGCTCGCCAGAATATTCACACCTCATATTTTAGCGCATGGTAGAGTAGTGGCATGGATCTCACACAAAAGAAGTGCATCCCATGCGAAGTGGGCGCAAAGCCCTTTGATAAGGGGGAAGTTGCGGCAATGCTCAAGAATGTACAGGGATGGGCACCTGGAGAAGATGGTCGCTCCATCGTGAAGCAGTTCTCGTTTCATAATTTCCTCGAAGCGATGGATTTTGCCAACAAAGTCGCACCGCTCGCCGAGCGTGAAGGACATCATCCGGACCTCTGCATCTCGTGGGGTAAGGTAGTGGTAGAGCTCTCGACACACAAGATCCGCGGACTTTCAGAAAATGATTTCATTCTGGCGGCAAAAATAGATCAGCTCTCATAAAGTCGCACATCGGCGCCGTAAGATACGGTATAATAAAATGATGGCGTTCTCTCTCGGAAATATTTTTAAGACATTTGGAGGAGGAAGCGGTGGTGGCGATGTGAGTGTGCTCGGTATCGACATCGGTTCATCGACCGCAAAGCTCGTGCAGCTGCGCTCCTCGCGCGGCGTGGCGATCCTCGAAACCTACGGCGAGATCGCGCTTGGCCCGTATGCCGATCAGCCGATTGGTAAGGTCGTAAAGCTCTCTCCCGAGAAGGCCGCGCAAGCACTCGTCGATCTCATGAAAGAGGCCAATGTCACCGCAAAGGTCGCCGGGATCTCGATTCCGTTCTCGTCGAGCCTGGTATCGGTGCTCGATCTGCCGATGGTCGACAACGAATCGCTCAAGCGGATCGTGCCCATCGAGGCGCGAAAATATATCCCGGTCCCGATCACCGACGTGACGCTCGACTGGTTCGTAATCCCCAAAGACGAGAAGCAAGACAGCGCATTCGACCGGATCGATACGAAGACGGCAGCGCAGGTGAAAGGGCAGGAGGTGCTGCTCGTCGCAATACATAATTCCACGCTCCAGAACTATCAGACGATCATGCAAAATGTAGGCGTCAGTGTCGGCTTCTACGAGATTGAGATATTCAGTGCGATCCGTAGCGCGCTCGGGCACGGATTGGCCCCGCAGCTCGTGGTGGATATCGGCGCAGCGACGACAAAAATATATGTGGTCGAACGCGGTGTCGTGCGCATGACGCATCTCATCACCGTCGGTGGACAGCAGATCACCGAGACGCTTGCGCGCACGATGAACTGGGAATTCGAGAAAGCGGAGCGCGTGAAGCGCGAACGCGGCTTCATCGATGCGAGCGTGTACAGCGCTGACGAGAACTCAAAGATCAAAGAGGCATTGTTATCAACACTCTCTCGTGTGTTTAGTGAGGTGAATCGGGTACTATTGAGCTACGGGCAGCGATACAACAAAAATGTATCGAACGTGATTCTCACCGGCGGCGGTGCATCGCTTCCCGGACTCGCCGACATCGCCAAGACCACATTGAGCGCACAGGTCACGATCGCGGATCCGTTCGCGCGTACCGAGGCTCCCGCATTTTTGGCGAATGTACTGCACGATATCGGTCCTGTTTTTTCAGTCACCATTGGCCTGGCACTTCGACGACTCAAACACGATTAATTTTTTATGGAATCAGGCATTCAATCGTCTTTCATACCGCACGATGCGAGCACGCCTACAGCCGTACCGCGTAATTCCGGCGGGGGAAGCGGCGGACTCTCTGAGCTCGGACTTTTGATATCGATTGTATTACTCGTCGCATCGGCAGCACTCGCCGGCGCGGTGTTTCTCTATGCGGAATATGCGCAGACGAGCGCTGCGAGTAAGGTCGCCCAGCTGCAGCGTGCCAAAGACGCCTTCGAGCCGTCGCTCATCACTCAGATCACGCGCCTCGACGACCGCATGCACGCAGCCGATGCCTTGCTTGCTGCGCATACTGCGCCGGTGGCAATCTTTGATGCACTCCAGTCCGCGACGCTTTCTACCGTTTCGTTCTCCCAGCTTTCATACAGCGGATTCGATGCGCAGAATATGAAGATCAAGATGCAGGGAGTAGCACAGAGCGTCAATTCGATCGCGCTGCAGGCTGATCTCTTCAGCAAGAATGGTGTGGTCATCGACCCAATCTTCTCCGATATCACCCGGCAGGCAGACGGGGTGCACTTCACGCTCTCCGCCGCCATCAATCCGGCAGCGGTCAACTACGGGCAGGTAATGGCCGGTGCAGGTTCGCAGACCGCGGCTCCTGCCGCCGCACAGACATCGCCGTTCGGAAACATCCCGACGCAGACGCAGGCGCAAGTAATGCCGCAGAACACGAACCCGGCGTCGACTTCCACACAACAATAATATGATACGAACATTCATTTCAATCGTGTGTGTCATCGGAGCCGGCGCCATCTTCTTTATGTATACGCAGCCCGCGTACGATACCGTTCAGGCACAGAACGTGAATATCTCGCAATACGACGAAGCGCTCCAGAAAGCGACCGAGCTACAGCAGATCAAACAGACGCTCCTTTCAAAATACAATTCCTTTGATCCCAACAATATCAATCGACTCCAGAAAATGCTTCCCGATCACGTGGACAACGTACGCTTGATTCTAGATATGGATAATCTTGCGCAGAAACACGGCATGGCACTGCAGAACGTGTCGGTGAGTGCCGCACCGAATGTAAGCGGGCAGACGGCGGTCGGCACCATCAGTGCCGCGAAGCAAAAATATGACTCGCTTACCATCAAGTTCACGACCGTCGGCTCGTACGACACATTCCGTCAATTCCTCTCCGATTTGCAATCGAGCCTGCGCATCGTCGATCTCGTGGCACTCGATCTGACACCGGTGAGCATGGTGGGCGGCGGACAGTACTCATACGACATCACGCTCAGAACATATTGGCTCAAATAATTCATATGTCCTGGATATCTCAACACAAGCTCGTATTCATCCTCCTCATCATATTGATCGTTGGTGGTGTGTGGTACGGACTTTCGCAGGGCAGTGCGCCTGCACCGGCACTGACCACAAGTACCGCGGGCATTCCTGCGGGCACGACCGGTTCCCCCGGAGCAGGGCAGGACCTCGTTGGGGTACTGCTCACACTGCGCGCGGTGACACTCTCAGGAACAATCTTCACTGAACCGGCATTTTCTACCCTGCAGGATTTCGGAACGACCATCGTGCCGGAACCGGTCGGACGCACGAATCCGTTCGCCCCGCTGACCATCGCGGCTGCGACGACTACCGAGAGTCAGCACGCGGCGCAGATCTTCGCGCCGAAGAAATAACGTGTATGCCTGCCACTGACGCAGCACCGACCAGCTCGGATACACCGGTGCGCGCGCTCGGGGACACCAAGGTGCCCTACGACGTACTCCACATGATCCCGGAAGAATCCGCGGAGCATTATCATGTGGCACCACTGAGTGTCGTCGACGGTATCCTCGAGGTAGGCCTCGTCGACCCCGACAATATTCAGAGTATTGATGCGCTCAATTTCATTTCGCGCACTACCGGCGTGCCCTACAAGATCTTCAAGATCTCGGAAGCGGATTTCAATACCATACTCGCTATGTACCGCGGATTGCGCGGGGAAGTGGACCAGGCGGTTTCGGATCTCACAACCGAGCAGCACATAAAGCCGGCACCCAAGAGCGAGAGCGAGAGCGAGAGCTCCTCGCTCGATCTGGAGGATCCCTCAATCGGCAGCATTGACGGAAAACGCAGTGACAACAATATCCAGGAGGACGCTCCCGCGATCAAGATCGTCTCCACCATTCTGCGCTACGCGATCGACGGCCACGCATCCGACGTGCACATCGAGCCGCTGGCCTCGGGCGTGCGCGTGCGATACCGCGTCGACGGCGAGCTGCACACCAGCGTCGTGCTCCCGCTCACCGCTCATCGCGCGATCATCGCGCGCATCAAAGTGCTTTCATCGATCCGGCTCGACGAGCGCAGAAAGCCGCAGGACGGCCGCTTCTCGGCGACCATCGACAATCGCCAGATCGACTTTCGCGTATCGACATTCCCATCGTACAACGGCGAGAAGGTCGTGCTCCGTATCCTCGATCGCGAACAGGGATTCATCCCGCTCGACCAGATCGGGCTTTCCCCGCGCAATCTCGGTATCATGCGCGATGCAATCCAGAAACCGCACGGACTCGTGCTCATTTCGGGTCCTACCGGTAGCGGTAAGTCGACGACACTCTATTCGCTGCTCAACGAGATCGATCGCGAACACAAGAATGTGCTCTCGCTCGAAGACCCGATCGAATATTTCGTCGAGGGAGTGATCCAATCGCAAGTGCACGCGGAGATCGGTTACACTTTTGCATCCGGTCTGCGCACCACACTGCGCCAGGACCCGGATGTGATCATGGTGGGTGAGATCCGCGACGGCGAGACGGCGAAGCTTGCCATTCAGGCTGCGCTCACCGGCCACCTCGTGCTCTCCACCATTCACACCAATGATGCGGTCGGCACCATACCGCGTCTCATCGACATGGGAGTCGAGCCGTATCTCATTCCGCCGGTCCTTATCGTATCGATGGCACAGCGCCTCGTGCGCACCTTTTGCCCCGGTGCCGAACAAGAGACGCCGCTTTCCGCCAGCGACAAGGCGGCGATCGAGGCGCAGCTCGCGACGCTGCCCGAAAAATACCGATTCCCCGTACCCGATACGGTGTATGAAGCGGTAAAGACGCCCACATGCGCCACCGGTATGCGCGGACGCGCGGCGGTATTCGAGGCACTCGAAATGAATGCCGATATCGAACGAATCATTCTCGACAATCCGGTGGATTCAAAATTGTGGGCGGCGGCCCGCGCACAAGGAATGCTCACGATGCGCGAGGATGCTATCATCAAGGCATTCAACAAGCAGGTGCCGTATTCCGAGGTTAACAATCTCAGTGAGATTCTGCTTGGTTCTGAGGACGAGATTAAATCTGATCCTGCCGCCCTTGATTCTACTATCGTATGATAGACACCCCACTTAAAGTAAATATCCTCCTCGTCGACGACGATAAATTCCTGCTCGACATGTACAGCATGAAATTTCAGCAACAAAATTACAACGTGCATGCATGCCTTTCCGCGCGCGACGCGCTCGAAGTCTTGCGTCATGATTTCGATCCGGCGGTGATCCTTTTCGATATCACGATGCCGGAGATCGACGGATTCACATTCATGCAGATGGTCCACGATGAGAAGCTTGCGCCGAAGGCTATTAAGATCGCACTCTCGAATCAGAGCACCGATGCGGAGCAGAGCAAGATCAAGTCGCTCGGTGCGGATCAATTCATCGTGAAGGCGGAGATGATCCCGTCGGAAGTTGTCAACACGGTAGATGCTGTGTTAAAGGCCGCAGCGAGCGCATAATACAGATATGGAATACGCAGCAACACTCAAGAAATATATTTCGATCGTCGCACACGAAGGAGGATCAGATCTTCACCTTTCCACCGGTGCTCATCCGACGGTCCGCGTCGCGGGATCGCTGGCACCGATGCTTAAGGAAGACGCGCTTACGCCGGCGGATACGCGCGGATTTCTGCATGCACTGCTTTCTCCCGAACAAGAGAAACGATTCTTGGCAGAACAGGAAGTGGACTTTGCCTACGAGAGCGAAGAGGGATTCCGCTTCCGCGGTAATGCGTTTTACCAGCGCGGCTCTATCTCGATCGCGCTGCGCCTGATCCCTAAGACCATCCGCACGCTCGCCGAGTTGCAACTACCCGATGTGCTCGCATCGTTCGCCCGCCGTTCGCAGGGATTCTTCCTCGTCGTGGGTCCCGTGGGCCAAGGAAAGACGACCACGCTCGCTGCGCTCATAGAGCTCATCAACATGGAGCGCATGGAACACATCGTCACGATCGAGGATCCGATCGAATACATCTTCGAACCAAAGCAATCGCTCATCGACCAGCGCGAGGTCCGCATCGATACCAAGGATTTCTCGACCGCGCTCACCTCGGCGTTCCGACAGGATATCGACGTACTGCTCGTGGGAGAAATGCGCGATCCGGAAACGACTGCGGCAGCCGTGACCGCCGCCGAAACAGGGCATCTCGTATTTTCGACGCTGCACACGAACAATGCCGCGCAGACGATCGACCGCATCATCGACATTTTCCCCGGCAGCCAGCAGGACCAGATACGCTTGCAGCTTGCCGCATCGCTCGCTGGGATCTTCTCGCAGCGTCTCGTTCCGCGCGTATCCGGGGGGCTTATACCCGCATGCGAACTTCTCATCAATAACAACGCGGTATCCAATCTCATCCGCGAAAAGCGGGCGCACGAGATCAATACGGTGATCGAAACGGGTTCGCAGGACGGCATGATCGATATGAACCGCTCACTCGCCGAACTCGTAGCGCGCGGAGAGATCACGACCGAGACCGCTTACCAATATTCGACGAATCCGAATGTCCTCGACAAACTGATGTAACATATGGCCGTCTTTAATTACAGCGCATTAGACGCCGAGGGACACGAGCGGCAGGGGACGATCGATGCCGTATCGATCGACGTGGCTATTACCGCGATCCAACGCCGCGGTCTCGTGATCTCTTCCATCGCACCGGAAGACACGAAGACCGGACTGAGCAAGAACATTTCATTCTTCAATCGTGTGACGAATGCCGACGTCGTGATGCTCAGTCGGCAGATCACGACACTCTTCGAAGCACAGGTGTCGGCCTTGCGCGCATTTCGGCTCCTCGCTGCCGAGGCGCGTACCCCGATCCTTGGCGAAAAGCTTACCGAGATCGCCAATGATATCCAGAGCGGAAGCAGTATTTCGGCCGCACTCGCACGCCAGCCCAACGTATTCTCACCCTTCTACGTCAACATGGTGCGTGCCGGGGAAGAGTCGGGAAAGCTCGACGAGACATTCCTGTTCCTTGCCGACTACATGGACCGCAACTACGAGATCACTCAGAAAGCGCGCAATGCGCTGATCTACCCGGCGTTCATCATGGGTACATTCATCGTAGTGATGATACTCATGCTTACGCTCGTTATTCCGCGACTCGCCGACATGCTCGATGAGGTCGGACAGTCGATCCCGATCTATACGCGCATTGTGATCGGATTCAGTACATTCTTGCGCCACTACATCTTACTCATTCTCGTGGTTGTCGTAGCGGGCGGTTACTTTTTATATCGGTATGCCCAGACGGCCGCGGGAAATTCTCTCTTTTCTCGCGCACGGCTCGAGCTCCCGGTCATCGGCGGTATCTATCGCAAGATCTATCTCTCGCGCATCGCCGATAACCTCTCGACCATGCTTCGCTCGGGGATTCAGATACTCCGAGGGATCGAGATCACCGCGAGCGTCGTGGAAGATGCGACGTATGAGCGTGTATTGCTCGATGCGGCGGCCGATGTGAAGGGAGGTCTGCCGGTATCCGACGCG
>CAIRSC010000043.1 GCA_903881205.1 uncultured bacterium
AGTATATACTCACCCGCTCTTCATGAGGCGGGTGTATACTTTCCCATGTTAGCAACTCTAGAAAAAGCCTATGTATACATACGAAGCACGGAAGTTTGCCCTACCGACACTCGATGGCATCTCTGAGAAGTCTGTCGAGGAACATATCAGCCTCTACCAGGGATATGTAAAGAATTTCAACACGATCTCCGGCAAGCTTGTCGAATATGCGGCGGATACGGAGAAAAATGCCCACGCACTCTCCGAGCTTATCCGCCGCAAATCATTTGAGTTCGACGGCATGCGCCTGCACGAATACTATTTCGAACAATTCGAGGGAGGTGCACAGGCACCGGACGCGGATTCGGAGCTCAGTAAAGCATTCAAGGCCGAGTACCACGACTATTTCCAAGAATACTTCAAGGCGATCGGTAATATGCGCGGCCCAGGCTGGGCCATTCTCTATTACGATACGGTAGCCAAGCAGTTCCAAGCGGGGTTCGTGGGCGAACAGCATCAGGGGCACTTCGCAACACTGCCGATCATTCTCGCGCTCGATGTGTGGGAGCACGCGTTTTTGCTCGATTATGGCGCTCTCGGCAAGACAAAATACATTGATGCGTTCTTCAAGAACCTCAATTGGGGGGTTGTTGAAAAGCGCTTTACAGGCGTTTTAGCGTGATATCCTTTATTCATTACTATTACAAAGCATCTATGAACATCGAACGTTCCATTCTTATCGCGTTTTTGGGTAATTATTTGACCAACACCGTCGTTGCAGCAGTCGTGGCACTCGTGCCTGCCGCTGCTACTCCGGGCGTATTCACGGCACAGTACATCTCGTACGTCGTCCTTGCGGCGATCGTCGTCGCCATCCTTACGATGTGGTACCTCAAGGTATTCACACCAATGAATGCGCTCCGTGCCGGCATCATCTTCGGCGCCGTCGGCTTCGTCGTCGCGCTGTTGACGGCGTTCGTCACCGGAATTTCCGGCGTACTCACTCAGACCGGCTCGCTCTCGCAGATGGTCCAGGTAATCCCGAACTTCTGGCCATTCATCGCGTCATGGTCGACGCTCGCACTGCTCCTCTACTGGATGATTCCTGCAGCTGCTGTGGGATGGTGGAAGGGACGTGCTGCGGCACCTGCCCCGATGATGTAGAGCAACCAAACCTGTGTTCAGGGAAACGGTCAGACAATGTCTGGCCGTTTTCTTTTTTGCAGATGCATAAGTCCGCCAAAGAGCGTCGCGTACGCGACGAACATCCACGCAATGCCGAATGCCGGGACAGAGACTGACGCAAATGGAAGTGATGCGAAGAGCTGTGCAGTATGGATGATGTATGCGAGCAGTACGTACGCCGGGAACGCGACCGGGATCGCAACAATGCTTACGATCGGAAATACATGCGCAATCATGCCACATACCGCAGCAATGAATGATGCGAGCATCGCCAACGGTACCGGGATAAGTGCGAACAGATTTGCCGGCAGCGCGACGATACTGAAATTGCCGTTCTGATACAGCAGCAGCGGCAAGACTACGAGTTGCGTCGATATCGTCGACGCGAGTATCTCGCGCAGTCCAAATCGCTCCGACACCCATTGTAGATATTCGCTACAAAGAGGCGTGAACATCACAAGCCCCACGGTCGCGAGCGCAGAGAGTTGAAAGCTCGGATCAAATGCGAGGGTAAATGGATTCCACAACACCATAATGACGGCGATGAATCCGAGCGCGCGCATTGCGACGAACATTCGACCTGACACGCGCGCATACATGGCCAAGAGCGCCATAGCGCCTGCACGCACGGCACTGGCAGCACCTCCGGCCATCAATATAAAGAAGATGACCACCAATCCGCTGCCACCGAATTGAATCGACCGCGGCGCCCACGCGAGCAATCGTGCAGCGGTATTGATCACGACGGTGATGTTATATCCAGAGAGCACCACCATATGAATGAGCGATACTTTTTGGAACTCTGCAGAAAGTTCGCTGCCGATCGATCGCTTATCGCCGACGGTAATGCCGCCGGCGAGGCCCGCTTCCGGTTCGGAGAGGACTTCCCCGAGTCCGGTGAGGTACGCATGCTTCACGTTAATCGCGGCTGCCTGCACGGGATTTCCCTCATTCATTCCCAATGAATTCACCTGCGCGAATACGAGCTGATACATGATGCCATCTTTGGCGAGATACTGCGGATAGTTGAAAGTTCGCCCAGCACCGGCGTCAAAGGCTTCGGGTACTCGCAACGTGCCCGACGCGCGCACCACATCGCCGTACGCGACATCAGTATGCGGCGGTGCGATCACGAGGATGCCTGATGCTACCGGGATCGTGGTACTCCCTACCACAATACTGCGTACTCGTATCGATACACGTGTCCCTGTCTCGCGCTCATCGAGCTCCGCCGAGACCACGCCTTCGACGGTCACTTTCTTATCAATATATGCATTGAGCAGTGTGTCGCCCGAGCGCGTTCCCAGATCCATCCGGAGGACGCCGGCACCCAGTGCAATACATGCGACAGATATGATTATCAAGCTCCGCCCTTGATGCTCGAAATAAAAATAGAGCGCACAAACGATGCCGAGTAGCACGAAGAATGCAGCGAACGGCCACGAGAGCAAAGCGAAAGAACGTATAAAAACCCCCGAGAGAAATCCTCCTATAGTCGCCCAGAACACTGCCGCGTTCATGAAATAAGGATATCAAAAGAAAACACCCGGGATGTTAGGTCCCGGGTGTCGATACGGCCACGTTTGTTCGTACAGATCGAGATGATGCACTACCCGCCGACGCTCACCAATTCGCGCGCCGAAGCGTCGGTCGCATTGGCGAGAAGATCGGCGACGGCCCTGCCGGTGTCGACCTGACGTTCCTTGACGCCGGTGTAAGCGAGCACACCACGGTCAGCAAACGCACGAAGCTGCACACGCTTTCCGTTGCCAAAGTCGAGCACGTCGTTGCGATAGAATACCGCCGACTCGCGGAATGTCGCGACAGCCGAGCCATCGAGACCAAACTTCTTCTGCAGATCCTGCGGAATGTTCGAAATCGTCAGCAGCTGTCCGTCATTCACGCAATAGATGCAGTCTGCGGCCTTAGCGCCGACTGCGTGCAGGGCGCCCAGGACGCTTGCGCGCTCGTGCCCGTCGACTTTCACCTGACCGATCGCATATTCCGTGTTCTGCGTCGCATCAACGGCCTTTTTGACCGCTTTGGAGGCTCCACACATTGCTTTTAACCCTTTTTGTTGCTGGTTCGTTATGGAGGAGTGTCCGTACGAGCAAACATGAAACGACCACCCCGCCGATAAACGTACTCTGCTTTTTGCAAAATCGCAATTATGCCCGCTGCCTACTTCGAACCGAAGCTTTTAATGATCTCCACTTGCTCCTCGGGAGACACTGCCTTTTTAAAGCGAGCTTTTTTTCCGCGGACACGGGCTTCGCATTCGCCCCAGGTCTTGTGGACCACCACCTCGCCACCCACTTCACTTACGTATGAATATGCTTTGAGCTTGGCGCGTGCACGGGAATCGGATTTGCTTTGCTGCTTTTTTTCGTCGAACGAGACGTTGGCAATATCAATACCGTATGCACTTCGGGGACCGGAATAAAGATCGATCTTCTCTGCCAGTGCGAGGCCCGATGCGATCTCGTCGACGCGTTCATTGCCGGCGATGCCGACGTGTCCACCCACATTGTTCCACTTGATGGGTGCCTCAATGGTGTCGAGCAGATCCAAGAACGGCTCCCAGAGATCACGATTGAGCACCTCCTGCTTGGTGGAGGTGATCCAGCCATTGCGACGCCACCCACTCCCCCATTTCGTCCCACCATTCATCACATATGCGGAGTCGAGATATATATCGATATGCTTCGGCGCACGCGCGGCGGCATGTGCAAGCGCTTCATACGCGGCCTGTAGTTCCATACGGTTGTTGGTCGTATGCGCCTGCGCTCCACCGAGCTCCTGCACCTGAGCATCGTCGGCAACGATAGCACCCCAGCCCCCCTTGCCGGGATTGCCCTTCGAGGCGCCGTCGGTAAAAATAACTACGTGTGACATCGCCCCATAATACACGAGGGATACACGAACCTATTCGCACATCACGACATCGTCGGGTGAGAGTCCGAGCTTTTCTGCGAACCATGCCTTGGCCGTTTCCTCGTCGCCGAGTTGGTCGATAAGTCCGTTCTGGAGCGCGAGCGATCCGGGCCACGTCTCCCCGGTGGCGAGAGCCTCGACCGTAGTAGTTGAAAGGTGGCGACTCTCGGCAACGATGCTGACGAATAATTCCTTATAGATCAGCAGGTCGCGCTCGTAGAGCTGGCGTTCTGCATCTGTTATTGGTTTGTCAGGATTTCCCATATCCTTGTACTGACCCGATGAGATTTGCACGAAGTCAATTCCATCACGCGTGTTCTTTGTTGATTCATTGAGATACGAATACGTCACACCGATTGATCCGACGTCAGAGATCTGTGAAGCGATGACATGTGAGGCGCCGAGCGCGGCCATATATGCGCCGGAGGCACCCATCGAACGAATGAGTGCGACCGACGGCAGTCTGGAACGTTTCAGAACATTCATCATAACCTCGGATGCGGCAGGCTCTCCGCCACCCGAATCGATCGGCACGAGTACGCCGAGGATGTTGGGATCCTGCTCGGCATGGCGGACGTAGCGGGCAAAGTAATCACCCGAGGAACTCGGCGTGTTCCCGCCGCCATACTGTGGCGCATTCGGATCGTCGAAAGAGATAATGTCGCCCTGGATCGGCACCACGGCAATGTTACATACACCATCAGAAACGCCGCGATCGGCGCCCGTATAATGTCGGTACCAATGACCGTACCAACTCAAGCATGCTACGAACGCGAGCGACGCACAGATCGTGGTGAAGAGAATGACGATGATATGTCGCCAAAGATAGTTCATGCTTGTTCGGGAGTGGCCGCTGCAGGGGCTGCTTGGAGCGTGCGGTACA